>CBDUCC010000485.1:0-2755 GCA_965365555.1 uncultured Myxococcales bacterium
GCCGCGGATCAGACCGTAGCTCTTGAGCTTTCGGTAGAGCGTCGCCGAGCCGATCTTGAGTTGCGCGGCAGTGCGCGTCTGGTTGCCGTCATTGAGCTTCAGTACTGCGAGGATGTACTCCTTTTCGATTTCGCTGAGCGACTGCACAGTTCCGCCGTTCACCACCGGCTTGGGGAAGGCTTCGCGAACCTCCTCAGGCAGGTCGTCGAGGTTCACCCGACGTCCACGTGCCAGCGCGACAGAACGCTCCATGGCGTTTTCCAGTTCGCGCACATTGCCCGGCCAATCGTACCGTAGGAGCTGATCAGCAACCTGTGGGACGAGGCCAGCGATCTTGCGTCCCATCCGAAGCGCTGCGTCCGCGAGCAGCACCCGAGCGAGCGGCAGGATGTCTTCGTTGCGGTCGCGGAGCGGCGGAACGTCCAGCTCTACAACCTTGAGCCGATAGTAGAGGTCCTGCCGAAAGCCGCCGTCTTCGACCTCGGAGGAAAGATCGCGGTTGGTGGTCGCCAGAACACGAACATCCACCGGCCGGCTCTTGTTCTCCCCGACCCGACGAATCTCCCGCTCCTGAAGCACCCGCAAGAGCTTGACCTGCATACCTGACGAGATCTCACCGATCTCGTCCAGCAGGAGCGTGCCGTGGTTGGCCGCTTCGAAGAGGCCGGGCCGGTCCGATGCCGCACCAGTGAAGGCGCCGCGTTTGTGTCCGAAAAGCTCGCTCTCGAGCAGCGTCTCGGTAATGGCTCCACAGTTGACGGCGACGAAGGGTCCTGCTGCGCGCATCGATTCGTCGTGGACGAGGCGCGCGACCCTCTCTTTTCCGACTCCGCTCTCGCCGGTGATGAGGACCGTGGCATCGACCTTCGCCACGCGGCGTGCCAGGTCCACTACGTGCTGCATCTTCGGACTCTTGGCGACGATTCCCAGCGGCTCGTCCACGTCGCTCGCCACGCTGACCACCGCATGACGGTGTGCCCGAAGCTTGTCCTCGGCTGCCTTCAACGTCTCCGTGACCGCGCTGAGTGAGACGTCGAGACACTCTTTGAGCCGTCCGGAGTCGAAGAACATGAGCTCCTCGGCGTGTTCGTCACCCCACTCCTCGCGGGTACGCCCCAGGAGGTGACAGGCCGCATGACCTTCGCCGAGACAGCGGTCTTCGAGGACGTAGACCTCCTTGCCGGTGGCATGGCTGACATAACCGCTCATGAGGCCACAGATCGTCCAGCACACAGCCGAATCGGAGCGACCGAAGTGCAGGAGATGCTGCTCGGCCTCGTAGGAGGCGAGCAGCATCGCTCCCGTCTTGGACAGCGGATCCTCACTTCCCGGCTGCGTGCGGAAGAGCCCCTCGAGCGTGTAGATGTGGGGGCCGGCGCGCCGCCAGTCTTCATTGCTCGCCCACTCGAACTCCTCTTTCATCGCCGCCGCCATCCGCCAGCCGTGGGCAAAACCGAACTGGGTGAGCACCGCGCGGGCAGCCGTCAGGCCGAAGTTGTCGACAAGATACTGCCGAAGAAGCCCCATGGCCACGGCGTCGACCAGGAGTGCGCGCTGTCCGGCAAAACGGATCACGCCTCCCTCGGGGTCCAGCTCCAGGAGTTCCTCGTGATGCAGATCCTCGACGCGCATCGGTTGCCTCCTTCATATTGAAGGTACCATAACTTCATTTTGATCGAATCAGCTGGCAGCCGGAGGTCCATATGTTTCGCAACTCACTGAAAACAAAAAGCCGTCGCCGATGGCACGATAGATGCGAACGACCTTTGTAGACGATCCGCCGTCAATTGATTCCGGTCGATGCCAGCGAGCTGCGGACGACTGGCCCGAACACAGGCGCGCGAACACGCGCCAACAAGCTCAGGAGGCTTCAGACAATGGGTGATCGAACAGATTTTGCAGCAGTGATTGTGCCAGGCACCGAGCCCGAATTCATTGGACCAACACGTCCTCTCGAGGACAAGCACGACACAACAACAGCAAAGGAAAAAACAATCAAGTTCGTGAAGAACTGCGGAGACTGCGAACCTGGTGGATTTGGTTCAACATACGGGTTCAGCCCCAGGTGAACAGCTTGGCAGGAAGAGGAAACCGGACCGATGATCACGGTGCGCAGGGCCGACGAACGCCACCTCAACCGACGCCACAGGCAGGAACTCTGGCACAGCTTCAACCCACAGGAGCCGGCGAAGCCGCACGCCGGTGGTTTCGGGGCCCTGGAGAACCTCACCGAGAACCGTCTGCCACCGGGCGGGGTCTCCGTGGCTCGTCCGAGCCGGGAAGCAGAAATCGTCACCTACATATGTCAAGGGGCCATTGCTCAGGAGGATTCGACTGGGTCCTCGGGTGTGGTCCACGCGGGAGAGTTCCAGCGCATGGCGATCGGCCATGGCATCCGCCACAAGGAGACGAACGCGTCACGGACCGAGTGGGCGCACATCTTCCGGATCTCCCTACGCCCTTCGGAGGTGGGGTCCAATGGCGCCCGCGAGCAGATGCACGTCGCTGCAGCGCAGCGCCACAATGTTCTGCGCATCGTCACGTCTCCGGACGGGCGTCAGGGATCGCTGCACACACATCAGGATGCCCTTATTTACTCGAGCCTGATCGACCCTGGGCATCACCTCATCCACGAGTTGTTGCCGGGACGAAACGCCTGGCTCCACGTCATCTGCGGCGAGGCGGCATCCCACGACATGATCCTGACCCAAGGTGACGGTGTGGGCGTGACGAACGAACGCTCGGTGTCGCTCAC
>CBDUCC010000486.1:0-2747 GCA_965365555.1 uncultured Myxococcales bacterium
CTCCACGGAGCGGAGTTCTACCGGGAGATCTGGTCCACGATCGCCAGCGGCGCCTCCAGCTCAGGTTCGTCGGCGGCCTGTTGGAAGCCCGCGCGGATTGCCTCCAGATCGGGGAGGGCATCGGCTCCTTCCGACATGGTTTGCTCGGCGGGGTTGTAGAGGATGCCCCGCCGCAGACGCGAGCACATCGAGCAGTACGTCTTGCCCTCGGGAATCCGCTTGGTGACGATCTGATAGGTGTCCTCGCGAATGATGTGGTGCTCGTACCCGTGGTCGCGAAGCCAGGCCTCGAGCCGGCGGCCGTCGTAGCCGGGTTGACCCTGGTCGAGGTGAACCGCGACCAATTCGAAAGGCACCGGAGCGCGTTGGCGTGCTCGGTCGAGGAGATGCAGGAGCGTGTAGCTGTCCTTGCCGCCACTGATGGCGACCATGACTCGGTCGCCACTCGTGATGAGCTCGAAGTCGGCGATGCAACGACCCATTTCATGGGCGAGTCGTTTTTCCAGAGTGGCCTGACCCACGGGAGATGGGTACTCGGCAGGCGTCGAACCGGCAAGCATTGTGTTCACTCTGCCCGGCGCAAGGTCACCGCACGTGCATGGGCCTCGAGCCCTTCGAGCCGCGCAAGGCCCTCGAGCAGATCGGCCTGCGCTGTAATCGCGAGCTGTGAGTAGCGAATCAAGGAGGAGCGGACGACAAAGTCGTAGACGCCAAGCGGCGATGCGAATCTCACCGCGCCCCCAGTGGGGAGGACGTGACTGGGGCCCGCCGCGTAGTCGCCTGCTGCTTCAGGCGTGTGATAGCCGAGGAAGATCGCCCCGGCTGCTCCGATCCGCGGAAGGAGCGCGTCCGGGTCCTCGACCGAGAGGCTCAGGTGCTCGGCTGCGAGAACGGTCGCCGCGCGGCCGGCTTCCTCCAGGTCCCCCACGACGAAGCAGTACCCGTTGCTGCGCACTGCCTCACCGGCGATCGCTTTGCGTGGCAAGACCTCGAGCTGCCGTTCGACGGCGGACGAAACCGCGTCGGCCTGCCTCCGTGTCAAGGTGACGAGCAATGGGTAGGCGGCCTCGTCGTGCTCGGCCTGGGAAAGCAAGTCTGCGGCCACGATCTCTGGATCCGCGCCATCGTCGGCCACTACGAGGATCTCGCTGGGGCCGGCGATCGAGTCGATGTCGACCGCGCCGAAGACGAGCCGTTTCGCGCAGGCGACGTAGATGTTCCCGGGGCCGACGACCTTGTCGACCCGTCCAACCGATTGGGTCCCATACGCGACCGCGGCGATCGCTTGGGCACCACCGGCATCGACCACCTCTGTGACACCGGCGACCTCCGCAGCGGCCAAGATCTCCGGCGTCGGGTTCGGGGTCACCAAAACGATGCGTTCGACACCGGCGACCGTCGCGGGGATGGCCGTCATCAAGACCGTCGAGGGGTACCGGGCTTTCCCACCCGGGGCATAGACGGCCGCGGCAGCGACCGGCTGGACTCGCTGACCGAGCTCGACACCGTCTTCTTCGTAACGAAACCCGGGCTCTCGCTGATGCTCGTGATAGCGGCGAATGCGCTCGCCGGCGACCTCGAGCGCCTCACGAATCGAAGGGTCGACGCGCCGCGCCGAAGCGAGCCAGGCATCCCGGGGAACGATCAGCTGCTCGGGACGGCGGCGGTCGAAGCGCTCGGTGTAGTCGAGAACGGCCTCATCGCCACCTTCTCGAACCGCGTCGAGAATCGCTCGGACGTCGGGCTCGACACGCGCGAGGTCCTCATCGCCGCGCCGGCTCAAGGACGCGAGGGCTTGCTCGTAACCGGCCTGGCCCCGTTCGTAGATCTTGAGCATCTCGATGGTTCTAGCCGTCCGCTGCAACGGGTCAACTGCGCAACCTTGCCCTTTCGGGCGGAAAGTGCTCCAACTGCGCCCTCATGAGTGTCCGCCTGCAGAACACCCTCACGGGCCGCAAGGAGCCCTTCGAACCGGCCGATCCGGGTCATGCGCGCATCTACGTGTGCGGCCCGACGGTGTACGACTACGCCCATCTCGGACACGCGCGCTGCTACGTGGTGTACGACGTCCTGGTCCGTCACCTCCGCGCCAACGGGCTCCACGTGACCTACGTCCGCAACATCACCGACGTCGACGACAAGATCTTGAAGCGTGCCTCGGAGGTCGGCGTGGAGCCGACGGAGCTCGCGGCTCGATTCGCAGATGCATACGCAGAAGACATGCACCGGCTGGGCAATCTCGATCCGGACGTCGAACCACGGGTGAGTACTCACCTGGACGACATCTTCGCGCTCGTCCAGCGATTGATCGATCGGGGTCACGCCTACGCCTCCGACGGCGACGTCTACTTCTCGGTCGAGTCGTTCCCGGACTACGGCAAGCTGAGCCATCGTGACCTCGATCAGATGAAGGTCGGTGCAAGCGACCGGCTCGACGAGGTGCAAGCTGCCCGCAAGCAGCACCCAGCGGACTTCGCGCTCTGGAAGAAGAGCGAGGAAGGCGCGTGGGGCTGGGATAGCCCCTGGGGTCGGGGTCGGCCGGGTTGGCACATCGAGTGCTCGGCCATGTCGATGAAGCATTTGGGCGAAACGCTCGACCTTCACGGCGGCGGACTGGACCTAGTGTTCCCGCACCACGAAAACGAAATCGCGCAGAGCGAGGCCGCGACCGGCCAACCGTTTTCGCGTTGCTGGATGCACAACGGCTTCGTCGAGGTCGACAAAGAGAAGATGAGCAAGAGCCTCGG
>CBDUCC010000487.1:0-2739 GCA_965365555.1 uncultured Myxococcales bacterium
CCCAAGCGGATTCCCGAGGGCAAGAAGTACTGCTAGATGTGCTCGCGTCTGCGGCGGGGCATCCTCTACAACCCCGCCGAGCAACTCGGCTGCACCAAGGTTGCACTCGGCCACCACCGAGATGATGCGATCGAGACGTTGATGCTGAACATGATGTTCAATGGCTCGCTGAGTGCGATGCCCGCTAAGCTCCGAAGTGATGATGGCCGGAACACCGTCATCCGGCCTCTGCTCTATTGCTCGGAGCAAGACATCGCCGCGTTTGCTACCGGCTGCGATTTTCCAATCATTCCCTGCAACCTCTGCGGCTCTCAAGAGAATCTCTGGCGCCAAGAGGTCAAACAGCTGCTCGACGACATCGAGCAGCGGGTCCCCAAAGTTCGCCAAAGCATGCTCGCTGCGCTCAAAAACGTGCACGAGTCTCACCTTCTCGGGACGAGTCGACCTTGATCGCCCGCATCGCACCACTGATGACCCTCGTCTTGGTGCTGGGCATCGCTGCGTCCTCCACCGCGCAGGGCATCAACATCGAGCGCTATCGACCCGCGCTCGACCGGTTCGGCTTCCTGGGATTCAACGGCAGCGGTACGCCCGGTCACGGGCGATGGAACCTCGGCTTCTCCACCTGGTACTCGAACCGTCCGTTACGGGTGATCTACGAGGACGGCGTCGTCGACCAGGTGCTCGATCACCGCATGACCGGTGATCTGTTCGCCGAGGTGGGCCTGTTCGGACGCTGGTCCTTGGCTCTCGAGATACCGCTCGTGTTCTACCAAGTCGGCGATGCGCTGCGTCCGATCAACGGGCGGACGGCCTATGGTGGCTTCGCTCTCGAAGACCCTCGCTTCACCACCAGGATACGTTTCTTCGGAAAGAAGACCGAGGAGATCCAGGACAAACCGGACGGACCGGGGCTCGGCCTCTTGCTGACCATCCCCATCCCGGTCGGGAACGAGGACCTGTACGCGAGCGAAGGGCAGTTCACGTTCGACGCCCAGCTTCTAGCGGACTTCCATTTACTCGGGACGGGGGCCGGCGCGATGCTGGGCTGGCGGTACCGCGTCAACGATCGAATCTTCGGCAGGGACACGCTCGGCCAGGAGCTTCAGTACGGGTTCTCACTGAAGCCTCCGATCCCCCCGGCCAACGATCTCTACGGGTTGGTCGAGATCCGTGGCACCACCTCGTTTCGCGGTCGAAGCACCAACACGCTGGAAGGGGATATCGGTGTTCGCTGGACCAAGAACCACGTCACCATGACGGCGGCATTTGGCATGGGCTTCGTTCGTGGGCTCGGTCAGCCGAGGCTCCGGGCGATCGTGGGGGTCGCCTGGTCCCCGCAGACCGACGACATGGATGGCGATGGTATTCCGGATTCGCGCGACGAGTGTCCGCGCCTTCCTGAGGATCTCGACGGATTCGAGGACGAGGATGGCTGCATGGACCCCGACAACGACAACGATTTCATCCCCGACGTCGATGACAAGTGCCCGAACGAGGAGGCGATCGAAGGCAGGGACGAGGATGAGGACGGCTGCACGGACCCGGAGTGAGTGGCGAGCGCTCGGCGCCGCGCTTCTCTGGGCTCTCGGCGCCTGCACCCCGCAGGGCGACCCCGGCATCGGCGCCGGTTTCTTCGACGACTTCGAACGAAGCCAGCTTGGGCCGAGCTACGACAAGACCGGGGGCAACTGGCGAATTGAACACGGCCAGCTTCGGGTGCAGGGTGCCAAGAACCACCCGCTCTGGTTGCTGCGAACGCTACCGAGCGAGGTCCGGATCGAATTCGATGCCCGGAGCGAGAGCCCCGAGGGAGACATCAAGGTCGAGGTCTTCGGGGATGGCGCCTCCCATGCGAAGGCCGAGCACTACGAGGCGACCAGCTATGTGATCATCTTCGGCGGCTGGAGCAACTCGCGGAACGTCCTCGCTCGGATGGATGAACACGGCGATGATCGGGTCCTGGGTCGGCCCCTCGAAGTCGAGCCCGGACGTACCTATCACTTTGTGATCGAGCGGGTCGGTGGCACTCTCTCGGTCTGGGTGGATGGCCAGCTACTGGTCGAAATGGACGATCCCGAGCCCCTGCGAGGCCGCGGACACGACCATTTTGGCTTCAATAACTGGCAATCCGAACTCTGGTTCGACAATTTGAAGGTCACGCCGCTCTAGCGGCTCGGGTCATGACGCCGAAAGAGTTCGAAATCATGCTAGCGGATGCCGAGGTGCAGCTCTCGCGCCTCAAGCACCTCTACGAGCAATGGTTTCAAGGGATCGAGCGAATCGAGCCGCAGATCCCTCGCAAGCAGTTCGAGCGCACGATGCACGCTCTGCGCAAAGTTCAGCCTCGAAATACGGCCCTCCGCTTTCGGTTCCAGACCCTTTTGCAGCGCTACACCACGATGCAGACCTACTGGCGCCGCATCGGCCGTCAGATCGAAGAGGGCACCTACCGCCGGGATCTCCTGCGGGCGCGCCAGAGGCGGGAGGCTCTGCGAGCTCAGCGCGACGACGATCGCAAGCGTCGCAGCAGCAGTCCGCTCGAGCTGGACCCGAATGCCGACGTCAACGTCGACAAGCTGATTGCGCAGGCAAGCGACAGCGTCGATGAGTTGCTCAAAGCGCCGAAACCCGAACCAGGCAAAGAGGCCCTCGGCCTCGACGAGTCGAACCTCTCGGTGCGGCCCGCGGCTCCCGGGCGTGCCCCCCCGGGCGCCGACGGGCCCGCTGCAAGCTTTA
>CBDUCC010000488.1:0-2739 GCA_965365555.1 uncultured Myxococcales bacterium
GGCGGGAGACCATGTACGACTCGAACGCCACTCTGCCCGCGTTTCACTTGGCCTACCACATTCCGACGAGCCGAACGCCCGAGCACTACGCGCTCGAGATCATGGCCCTCATTCTCGGCGACGGGGAATCGAGCCGCCTCTACCAGCGCCTGGTGAAACGGGACGAGATTTGCCAGGAGGTCGCGGTGGGTACCGACGACCGGCGCGGCCCCGACCTCTTCAGTGTGTGGGCGGTCATGGCGACCGGGCATGCTCCGAAAGAAGCGCAGAGCGTCGTGTTCGCGGAGCTGGAGGCCATCGCCGCCCAGGGCGTGACCGAACGAGAGCTTCAGAAGGCGAAGAACCGCATGAGCTCGGCCTTCGTCTTCGGGCTTCAGACCAACATGGCGCGCTCGCAGCACCTGGCGGAGTTCGAGCTCTATTGGGGTGATGCCAATCTGCTCAAGCTCGAGCTCGATCACTACCTCGCGGTCACGAACGACGACATCAAGCGTGTCGCGGCCGCGTATTTCGATGCGACGAACCGGACCGTGCTCGACGTGCTTCCCGGAGAAGCACCCGAGGGAGACAACCGATGACCCTGCTGCGAATCCGCTTGGCGCTGACGCTCCTCGCCCTGACTTCAGTCTCGGCCTGCGCCAAGGAGGCCCCACCGCCCGAGACGGCGATCGAAGTTCACGAAGACGCGGAGTCCGGACGGGAGGCTCCGCCGAAGCCGGCCGCGGCCAAGAAATTGGTCCTACCGCCGGTCGACATCGTCGAGCTCGACAACGGCCTTCAGCTGAACACGATCGTCGCGGACCCGCTTCCGGTCGTCTATGCGACTTTGGTCGTCCGGAGCGGCGCAGAGTCCGACCCCCAGAGGCTGCCCGGACTCTCGGGCTTGGTGGCTCAGATGCTCAAAGAGGGCACGACGAAGCGCAGCGCAGCTCAGATCGCTGAAGAGATCGAATTCCTCGGCGCCGACCTCTGGGCGAGCTCGGACGAGGAGAACACCTATGTGGGCGTCCGGGCGGTCGCCGACCAGTTCGAAGTGGCGATGTCGATTCTGGCCGAGGTCGCCGCGTCGCCGGCCTTCAGCGCCGCCGAGCTCAGCAAGCTCAAGCGCAGGGAGCTCGACCGTCTGGCCTTGTCGGAACGCGAGCCGCGCTACATCGCGCGCCGGACGTTTTACCGGGCTCTGTATGCCGAGCATCCGTACGGAAGCGTCGACACGACACCTCAGGCGGTGAAACGGGTCCGGCGCCAGGATCTGCTTCGCTGGCATCGAGCGCACTTCGTCGGGAAGAATGCCTTCCTCGTCGTCGCCGGCCAGGTCGACCCCGCCCAGGTCGCCGAGATCGCTCAGCGCACGCTCGGTTCGCTTCCTGCGGGCAAGCGCGCCGTACCGGACTACGCCAAGCCCCCGAAGCGGACCGATCGGAGCATCATCGTCGTCGATCGTCCGGGCTCCGTGCAGTCGGTGATCTACATCGGAAATCTGGCGATCCAGCGGGCCGCTCGGGAATGGATCCCGCTGGCGGTCGCGAATCAAGTGCTCGGCGGCTCGGCGGCTTCGCGGCTCTTCATGGATCTCCGAGAGAAGCGAAGCCTCACGTACGGTGCCTACAGCGCCGTTGGTGAACGGGTCGATATCGGCCCTTTCGTCGCTTACTCGTCGGTGCGCACCGAGGTCACCACCGAGGCGATCGAAGCCTTCTTCGAGCATCTGCAACGCATTCATGAGGAGCCGCCAGGTGGCGAAGAGCTGATCAACGCCAAACGGTACTTGAGTGACTCGTTCCCGCTCAAAGTCGACACCCCGGGCAAGCTGGCGGACCTGGTGACCGAGCTCCGAACCTACGGCCTGCCGAGCGACTACTGGACGAGCTACCCGGAGCGGATCCGGGCAACGAGTGCGTCAGAAGCCCACTACGTGGCGAGAAGCTACATCCGACCGCAGGAGGCGCTGGTCGTGATCGTAGGGCAGGCGGCGGACTTCGCGCCAGCTCTCGATCGCTTCGGCCCCGTGACCGTCATTTCGCCCGAGGGTGAGATCAAGGCGCAGTTCCCGGACAAGAGGGACGGTCCCAAGGGTGCGCCGCGCGGCCCCATCCAGTAGGGTTCGTCCATGTGCGGAATCGTCGGCTACGTCGGTAGCGAAGGCGCGGCGCCGATCCTGGTCGATGGGCTGCGTCGACTGGAGTACCGGGGCTACGACTCCGCAGGCGTGGCGGTCCAAGAACCCGGCGGGATCGAGATCGTCCGGGCCGTCGGCAAGCTGCGAAACCTAGAGCAAGCGCTCTCGAAAAGCCGACTCGAGGGTACCGTAGGGATCGGACACACCCGCTGGGCAACGCACGGTCGTCCTTCCGAGGTCAACGCGCATCCGCACGTGGCCGGCCCGATCGCGGTCGTTCACAACGGAATCATCGAGAACCACCTGCAGCTCCGCGCCGAGCTCGAGGCAGGCGGTGTCCTGATGAGCAGCGATACGGATACCGAAATCGTTTCGCACCTGATCCACCGAGAGATCGAAGCCGGACAGGATCTCGTCGCCGCCATTCGCCGCGCACTCGCGCAGGTCGAGGGAGCCTATGCGATCGCCGTGCTCTGCGAGACCGAGCCCGACCGCGTCGTCGTCGCCAAGAGCTCTTCGCCATTGGTGCTCGGACTGACGGACGGCGCGAGCTACTGCGCGAGCGACATCCCAGCGCTGCTCCCCTACACCAACGAAATGCTCTTTCTCGAAGATGGCGA
>CBDUCC010000489.1:0-2728 GCA_965365555.1 uncultured Myxococcales bacterium
GAGCCGATCACCCGCTGCGGATTCCACAAGCGCCTCTACACGTTCGTGCAGACCCGAAAGCCTGGCCGCAAGCTCGCGGATGGGCAATTCGTAGCGCTCGTCGGCGAAGGGTTGCCTGAGGACCGGGCTCGCTACTATCTCGACCCCTGGAATTCGCCGTACTGGGTTCGTGACCGCTGCGACGAGCGCGAGTCCAGGCGCGTGGTTTTGGTCTACTCCTTCGGGCCCAACCGCCGTCGCGACTCGAGCCGGTGGGAGATCCTGGGAGACGACATCGGATTCTATGTCGTGCGGCGACGAGGTCGCTGACGGTTCCCTTTCGAGCACGCTTCCCCTACCCTCGCCCGGGCCTGGAGGGCTATCGATGCAGGTTCGTGTGATCACCAGCGTGGTGCTGGCCCTCGCTCTGAGCGGCTGCACCAACGAGCCGGAGCAACCGGTGTTCGACGTCGGCAACCTCGAGCCCGACGCCGCGGGCAACACCGCGCCCTCGACCACGACTGCGAGGCTTCAGACTTCCGTTGCCGCAGAGCTCCCCCTGAGCGACACGCAGGACTTCGAGGATGCGCGGAGGGGACTCATCGCTTCGGATCCGGACCTCGTCGTGATGGGTCCGGAGGGCACGCCGATCTGGAACATGCCCGCGTACGACTTCATGAACGAGGCGACGCCGCCGGCGAGCGTCAATCCGAGCCTTTGGCGGCAGGCACGACTGAACACCCTTCCCGGCCTGTTCGCGGTCACCGAGGAAGTCCATCAGCTTCGCGGGTATGACCTCGCGAACATGACGTTGATCGAGGGGGATTCGGGCTGGATCGTCGTCGACCCACTCACCGCCAAGGAGACGGCGACCCAAGCGATGGCCTTCGCCCGCGAGCAGCTGGGTGACAAGCCCGTCTCGGCGGTGATCTTCACCCACAGTCACGTGGATCACTTTGGCGGCATCCTCGGAGTTCTGAGTGCAGAGGAGGCCGCTCAGCGGAAGGTCCCGATCTTCGCTCCAGAGCATTTCGTCGCCGAGGCGACAAGCGAGAACATTCTCGCCGGCGTGACGATGGGAAGGCGCTCTCAGTTCATGTTCGGGCCGCGGCTGCCGAAGAACGAGCGCGGCCACGTCGGCTCCGGGCTCGGCAAGGAGCCGGCGTATGGGACCGTGGGCATCCTCCAGCCGACGGCAACAATCACGGAGACGCCGACCGAGCTGACGATCGACGGAGTGCGGTTCGTCTTCCAGAACGCGCCGGGCTCGGAGGCCCCGGCGGAGCTCACGTTCTACCTACCGGAGAAGAAGGCGTTCTGTGGAGCCGAAGTCGTCTCGCACACGATGCACAACCTCTACACGCTGCGCGGTGCAAAGGTTCGGGATGCGTTGAAGTGGTCCGGCTACATCGACGAGATCATCCGATGGTTCGGCGAGGCCGAGGTCTATTTCGGGAGCCATCACTGGCCGATCTGGGGGAACCCGCGGATCGTGACGTTTCTCGAGAAACAACGCGACACGTACAAGTTCCTTCACGACCAGACGCTGCGCCTCGCGCTCGCCGGGTACACGCCTCGCGAGATCGCCGAAAAGATTCAGCTGCCCGAACCGCTGAGGTCCTCGTTTCCGAACCGCGGCTACTACGGCACCCTGAAGCACAACGCCAAGGCCGTCTACCAGGGCTACTTCGGCTGGTACGATGGAAACCCGGCCAATCTCGACCCTCTGCCGCCCGCGGCCGCCGGAGCGAAGTACGTGGAGCTCGCCGGGGGCGCCGGAGCCGTTCTAGACTCGGCCCGAACGGCGTTCGAGCGAGGCGAATATCGCTGGGTCGCAGAGCTGCTCAACCATCTGGTCTTCTCGGATCCCTCGAACGCGGAGGCCAAGACGCTGCTCGCCGAGACCTACGACCAGCTCGGCTATCAGGCGGAGTCCGGACCGTGGCGGGACGTATATCTCACGGGCGCCTTCGAGCTTCGCCACGGCGGCCCTGCCAAAGGCGTCGACCTCGCGACCGCGATCGACATGCTCAAGCATGCACCGATGGAACGGTTCCTCGATGCGATGGCTGCCCGTCTCGACCCTGACAAAGCGGCCGGGAAAGAGATGACCATCAATTTGGTATTCACCGATGTGGGTTCGTCGTACGTGCTCGAGCTGAAGAACTCAGTCCTTCGGCACTACACGAGCGACCCCGACCCGAACGCGAACGTCACCCTGAGCGTCACCAAAGACCTCTACCTCCGAATGCTTGCCGGGAAGGCAGGCCTCAAGGATACACTTTTCGGTGACGATCTCGAGGTGGAGGGAAGCCGCCTCGATCTCGTTGCTTTTTTTCGCTTGCTCGACAAGCCCGACGGCACGTTCAACATCGTCGTGCCTTAGTCGGCAGCCGAGACACGAGCTTTAGAACACTGGATACGGAAGGACGCGAGCCATGAAAGAGATTCCAAAGTCGCATGCGGACATACTCGACAAGCCGTCGTTCGCACACCTATCGACGTTGATGCGTGATGGAAGCCCACAGGCGAGCGCCGTTTGGGTCGATACCGACGGGCCGCTCATCGTCGTCAACTCGGCCGAGGGTCGCTTGAAGGATCGAAACATCCGGCGGGACCCTCGTGTGGCCATCTCCGTCGTCGACCCGGAGAACCCATACCGCTCGCTGATGATCCGCGGAAGGGTCGCCAAGATCAGCAACGAAGGAGCGGACGCGCACATCGACAAGATGGCCAAGAAGTACATGGG
>CBDUCC010000490.1:0-2713 GCA_965365555.1 uncultured Myxococcales bacterium
CCTCCGATCTTCTTGAGCGCTCCTACGAGACCGTCGGTGTCTCGCGTGAACTCCCCCGCGGAGGCGTCAGCCAGGAGCTAGCGTTGCCGGGATATCGCGCTCTGCAGAATCCGTCCGAACAACACACCGAGCGAGCCGATGAGCAGCAAGCCGAGACCGACCAGAAGCAGCGCTCCGCCTTCCTTCTTACCGCTGCCGCGCGCGCCACGAAGCAAAAACCTACCGATCAGTGACAGAAGAAAGACTCCATGGAGGAGCCCTATCGCTCGCATGTTGATTCGAGAGTCGCCATTGAGGATGTGACTGAACTCGTGCGCGATCACGCCTTGCAGCTCTTGGCGACCCAGCGTCTGAAGCGCGCCCCGCGTCACGCCGATCACCGCGTCACTGGTGGTCTTGCCCGCGGCGAACGCGTTGATGCCGGCTTCGTCGTCGAGGACGTACACCTCCGGCGCTGGTACGCCGGAAGCGATCGCCATCTCTTCGACGACGTTCAAGAGGCGCCGCTCGTCGAGCCTCGTGGTGTCGGGGTCGACCTTGCGGCCGCCCAGATCCGTGGCGACCGCCGCGCCCCCGCTTCGAAGTTGCGCGCTCTTGTAGACGGCACCGAGACCGATCACGAGCCCCGCACCACCGCAGGAGAACAAGAACACGGTCGGGTTCCACCAAGAGAAGCGAAGAGCACCGACCGGATACGCCGCGCCCGTCACGGGTACCAGTGCAGCTGGATCCTGAGCGAACATCAGGTAGAGGCCCAGCGAAAGGAGATAGACCGAAGCCATCACGCCAACGACAGCCAGGGCGAAGAGCACCCCGAGGCGCACGGTCCGCTTGCGCGCTTGGGTCTGCTCCTCGAAGAAGTCCATCGGCTAGAACTGGACTTTGACCGGTTCGCGCTCGGTCTGCGCCTCGACTTCGAAGAACTCTGCGCGCTCGAATCCGAACATGCTCGCGACGATGTTCGAGGGAACCATCTCGCACTTGTTGTTGTAGCGCATCACGGAGTCGTTGTAGGCCTGCCGGGCGAACGCGATCTTGTTCTCCGTGGTGGAGAGCTCTTCCGAAAGCTGCATCATGTTCTCGTTCGACTTGAGCTCGGGATAGGCTTCGGACAGTGCGAACAGTCGTCCGAGCATTCCGCTCAGACCGGCCTCGGCGCTCGCGAGCCCTTTCATCGCCTCGGCGTCGCCGGGGTCGGCGGCAGCCCGCTTCCGAGCGCCTTCGGCTGAGTTTCGCGCGGCAATGACGGCTTCGAGCGTCTCCCGCTCGTGAGCAAGGAACGCCTTCGCCGTTTCGACGAGATTGGGGATCAGATCGTGGCGCCGCTTCAGTTGCACGTCGATCTGAGCGAACGCGTTCTTGAAGCGGTTCCGGAGCTTAACCAGGCCGTTGTAGATGCCGGCAAACCAGGCAATCCCCAAGCCCGCTAGCACCAGCAAACCGATCAACCACCCCATAGCGTCCTCCCTTGCCCCGAAAAAGACTCTTCCAGTGTAAGTGCGGACCCCTATAAACTCAAACGCCGATGGAACCCGAGCAGACGGTGTTGATCACGGGAGCCAGCACCGGGATCGGACTAGCGATTGCTCGTGCGCTTCATCGGACACGGTATCGGGTCATCCTCACCGCGCGTCAGGGCTCTTTGCCGCGCTTCGCGATGCACGAGCTCAGTGAGTCGAACGGTGTTCGAATCCGTGCGCTCGACGTCACGAACGCAGAGCAACGCGAATCCATCGTCGAAGAGGCTGCGAACGACTGGGGGGGTATCGACATCTTGATCAACAACGCAGGGCTCTCCTATCGCGCGGTGGTGGAACACGTCGTCGAAGAGGAGCGCCTCGCACAGATGGACGTCAACTTTCGCTCGCCGATGGAGTTGATCCGGCTCGTCCTTCCGGGAATGCGAAAGAAGCGCGCGGGGCGAATCATCACGGTGAGCTCCGTTGGCGGCATGATGGCAATGCCGACGATGGCGGCGTACAGCGCGTCGAAGTTTGCGCTCGAAGGCGCCCACGAAGCGCTCTGGTACGAGGTGCGCCCATGGAACGTCCACGTGAGCCTGGTACAACCGGGCTTCGTTCATTCCGATGGTTTTCAGAAGGTGCGCTACACGGCGAAGAGCGACCACTCAGAGCACGAGCTCGCCGACCCCTACCACGAGCACTACGTCAACATGAGCCCGTTCATCGGCCGGCTCATGCGCTTGTCCCCGGCCACCCCGGAATCCGTCGCGCGCGTCGTGCTCAAGACGATGCGCTCGCGCAAGCCAGCGCTCCGTGTTCCGGCCACGTTTGACGCTCGGGTGTTTGCCATCCTTCGGCGGATCTTGCCGCGAAGCACCTACCACTGGCTCCTCTACAAGATGCTTCCGAACGTGAGCACCTGGGGCCCATCGGACCACCGGTTTCCTTCCCTTCCGCGCGATTCGGACGCCAACTAGTCAGCGGCGGTTGCGCTGGATGTACTTCTGCTTCTCGCGCTCGCCTTTCCGTTCGAACACGGGCAGGAGGACCCGACGAAGCGAAGGGACCAGATAGCTCAACGTAGCAAGCCTTCCGCTCAACGCCGGCTTGGTGCGTTCGCGGCGACCATCGAAGGCCGAATCGAGCACGAGGTCGGCGATTTCGTCGGAGGTGCTCATCGGCTGCGAAAAGACGAGCGGAGGCACTTCGTCGATGACGGCGGGGTCGGTGATGAAACCCGTGTCGACCGG
>CBDUCC010000491.1:0-2691 GCA_965365555.1 uncultured Myxococcales bacterium
TCCTCCGCCGCGAGCCGCTGCTCCTCATTGGTCTCGGAGACGGGGAGCGAGAGCAGGGGGACGGCGCTGGCTGCCGTCGTGACCGGATGCTCCAACCCTCGTTCGTACTCGTCGCTCGATTGGGCGCCGTCGGCGGCCGAGCCGCGCAGCGCATCCGCGCGGGCCAGGGCGAAGAGCTCCGGCACGCCGCCACCGAGCTCGAGCGAGGCGAGGCGGTCGTAGGCATCCATCCAGGTGTGGGGTTGCTTCGAGCGCCGACCTAGTTGGGCAAGCGCGAGTGCCGCCGAGGCCGAAGCCGGAGCCCGATCGAGCGCTTCCAGGTACGCATCCCGAGCCGCCTCGAACGCTCCACTTCGTTCGGCACTGGCCCCTGCATGCAGCAGCGGGAGCGTCTCGAGCCCGCCTCCTTTGCGCGCGAGATCCACGATGGCATCGGGCCGGCCGGCTTGCTGCAGAACCGCTTCGAGCGCGCCTAGGATCTGGCGGTCTTGCGGCCCATCGTCCAGCGCCTCGCGGAGCACGCGTTCCGCGGAGGACCAGTCTCCGGCATCCGTATAGGCCTGTCCCGCTGCGAGTTGATGTTCCCTGCTTCCGTCGGACGTGGTGAGCCGGGCAAGCGCCTCGTGGGCCCGTCCGAGAAGGCCCAGATCCTGGTCGAGCTCGGCACGAGCTCTGGCGAGCGAGGGAGCCCAGTGCGCGTTTCGTTCGTCCAAGAGTGCGTCTTGAAGCAGGCGCCTCGCCTCGTCCCGATTGCCGAGGGTTCGCCTGGTCACCTCGTACCGGCAGAAGCAGAGCCGAGAATACTCCTCGGGGTCGGGGTCCGTCTCGAGGAGCTGTTCGACGCGAAGCACGATGGCGTCGCCGTCCTGCTTTCGGAGCGCATCGTTCAAGGCATCGCGCAGGATCGCGGCCTTCCAAGGCCCAGGCTCCGATGCGCTCTCGGTGAACAGCGCTTGGGCGGGCTCGGATTCCAGCCCCTGCGCCGCGAGCCGTGCCGAGCGCCAAAGGAGGAGCGCGCGCGCCTGCCCTTCGCTTGTTGCCGCACGACTCCGAAGCCTCGTTAGGCGTTCATCGACCGATCCGGATCGGGCCAGGGCGAGATCGAAGGCGGCCTGCACGTAGGCCGACTCGGCATAGGTGCCTGCGGCCTCGCGAAGCTCTTCGAGCGACGCGGAATCGTCGGCGCTTCGGAGGCTCCGCCGAACCTGATGCGCCACGAACGCCGGGTGGCCCGGTGACTGTGCGCGAAACCAATCCGTCGCCGTCTGGATGGCATTCGCGGGCCCCTCGGACTCTGCCAAGCGCAGGCGCTGCCAGCGGAGCTCCGGGTCCTCAGGGCTCAGTCGGAGCGCCGCGTCGAGCTGCTCTGCGGCCCGCTCCGGTTCGTGGAGCTCGTGCAGGCTCACGCGAGCCGCCTCTTCCCAGAGCAGCGATGCCAGGGGAAGCTGCTCTTCGAGCGGGACCGAGAGGTCGAGCGGATCGCCCGGCGCATCGCGCTCGAGCCGCTCCGCCATGGCGACCGACGCCTGAACGAACGACGGCCATCGCTCCTGCTCTTCGGCGATGCGTCGCTGAAGCGAAAGCGCGGGCCACGCAAGCGCCTCGCATTTCGCGGCGAGCTCGAGAGCACCGAGGGCGACGTCGACCTCACCGCTGTCGAGCTCGGCCAGTGCGAAATCCAGCCAAAGCGCGGCCTGAAGAGCCGGGTCGGACGAAGACTCGGCCTGCGCCCGGAGGGCGTCGCGAAGCGCATCCGGATCGCTTCGTGCATCTGCGAGCCATTCGAGGAGCAACGCCGGAACCGCTTTGTCCGAGGCCTCCTCGACGGCCTCGCGCAAAAGCGAGGACCAGCGGTCCGATCGAAGCGCGAGGTCGACCAGTGCGGAGCTTCGCGAGTTGGGCTCGTGAGCCGCGGCGATGCTTGCTTCGAGCGTCGGCCGGAGCACCTCCTCGGCGTTCGCCCGCTCCTCGATGCGGAGTCGTGCCATCGCCGCTGGCTGGAAGTCCGGCGCAGCCTCGAGCGCGCTTGCGTAGTGCTCGAGGGCATCCAGCCTGCTCCCGAGCTCGTGCTCGTACGCCCAGGCCATCTGATAGAGAATGGCGGCTCGAATCGATGCCTCGGTCTCCACGTCGAGCTCGCGACGCAGGTTCATCATCCGAAGCTCGGCCGAGCTCGGCTTGGTCACGGCCCCCGGGGGGCGCGGTGGCGGCTTCCCCATCTTCCGCCACCCCGACCTACGTCAGTGTCCAGCCGCCGTCGATCACCATGACATCGCCCGTCACGTAGTCGGACTCGTCCGAAGCCAGGAAGACCGCCGCGCCCGAGATGTCCCGCGGCTGCCCGACGCGACCTGCGGCCGTGCGGTTGACGATGCTGCTGCGGATCTCGTCGTTGTCGACCAGCACCTGCGCGAACTTGGTCTCGATCAGTCCCGGTGCGATTGCGTTCACGCGAATCCCCGCTGAACCGAGCTCCATGGCCAGGGTCTTGGTCATCGAAATGACTGCCGATTTGGTCATCGCGTAGACGCCCTGCATCGGCGCTGCGATCATGCCGACGACACTGGCTACGTTGACGACCGAGCCTTTTGCCTTGCGCTCTTGCAGGTGACTCGCAACCAATTGGATCATGCCGAAGTAGCCCTTGACGTTGACCTCGAAGGTCTTGTCCCAGGCGCCCTCGTCGATGGT
>CBDUCC010000492.1:0-2681 GCA_965365555.1 uncultured Myxococcales bacterium
CCATCGGGCCGTGGGGCAGTCTACGCGCGTCGCGCAGATGACGGACGGCGTTGATGCCACGCCGCGTGATGAAGTACGTGGGCACCGCCACGACCACCCCGCATAGCAGACCGCCGACCCAAAGCTCAGCTCCAGTGCTCGCCAAGAGACGGCCGGCGCTCGACCAGAAATCGGCTTCCAGCAACCGTCCAGGCCCATCGTCCTTCAGCGCCCTCCCGGCGTCGCCGAGCCACTGTTGGATCGTCGCGCGCGTCACCTCGCGCTCCGGGTGGAGCACCGCCGCGCCTACCTTCCACGTCGTATAGTACAAGGGCGCCGCGGTGAGCGGATTGCTGATGAACAGGATGGGAATCCCGGACACTTTGTTGGCCCGGAGCAACGCTGCGATGGGGATGTACAGCACGATCTGAAGGCCGAGCGTCGGGGTGAACGCGATGATCGCACCGATGAAGACGCCCCAGGCGATTCGGTGTGGGGTGTCGTCCAAGTGCAAGACGTTGTGGATGACGATCTGCTTGATTCGCCGCCATGCGTCGCCGAGATTCATGGAGGCGTACCCCATCCGCCCCCGCCAGGCGTCTCGACCCGTAGGACGTCACCTGGCGCCACGTCGGCGGTCACGCGATGTTCGAGTGGCTTCCCGTTTAGCAGATTCATGCCCGGCGCCCCTGGGTCGCCGCCGCGCATACCATAGGGACGCGTCGTACGCCGCTCGGAAACGACCGAAAAGCGCATCGGTTCTAGAAACTCGAGTTCACGAACGAGACCGTCGCCACCGCGGACGGCGCCCTTGCCTCCGGAGCCTGGACGCAAAGAGAAGCGGCGGACACGGATCGGAAACCGCGTTTCGAGGATCTCCGGATCGGTGCACTTGGAGTTGGTCATGTGGGTATGGACACCTGAGGCACCAGTCTTGGTTGCGGTGGCACCCGATCCACCGGCGAGGGTCTCGTAGTAGGCGAAGTCGTCGTTCCCGAAGGTCAGATTGTTCATGGTTCCCTGACTTGCGGCGGCCAGGCCGAGGGCGCCGAGCAAGACATCGACGACCCGTTGCGAGGTCTCGACATTGCCCGAGGCTACGGCGTGGCCGCGCGCCGGGGAGAGTAGCGAGTCGTCGGGGATCTGAACCCGCACCGGGCGTAGGCAGCCCGAGTTGAGTGGAATGGGCTTGCCGACCAGTACGCGGAGTACGTACAGGACGGCAGCCATCGTGACGGCCCGGGGCGCATTGAGATTGCTTTCGACGGCGGGGTCCGTACCGCCGAAGTCGATCTCCATCGAGTCTCCATGGACGCGGATCTCGACGGCGATGCGAGTGCCGTCGTCGAGGCGATCCTCGAATCGGTGCACGCCGTTGGTAAGTCCTTCGATTGCGCGAGCGGTGAGCTCGGCGGCATTGTCCTGGATGTATTGCATGTACGCGTTCACGACGTCGAGGCCGTAGCGCTCGAGAAGTTTCCCGAGAAGATGGACGCCCTTTTCGTTCGCCGCGACCTGCGCCTGGAGGTCGGCGAGGTTTTCATCGGGGTTGCGAGCCGGATACGTGTCGGCCTCTAGCCTTTCCCGTACCGTCTTCTCGTCGAAGAGGCCATCTTCGACGATCCGAACAGCCTCGAACACCACCCCTTCTTGGTCGAGGCGCGTCGAGAACGGCGGCATGGACCCGGGCGTCATGCCGCCGACGTCCGCGTGGTGGCCGCGAGAGGCGACCGAGAAGCGAAGCGAGCCCGCTGCGTCGTGCACTGGCGTCACGACCGTGATGTCCGGTAGGTGGGATCCGCCGTCGTACGGGTCGTTCGTCACGAATACGTCTCCTGGCTTGCAATTCGGATGCGCGTGGAGCACTGCACGGACCGACTCGCTCATCGCGCCGAGGTGAACGGGGATATGCGGAGCGTTTGCGACGAGATCGCCTCGGGCGTCGAAGACGGCACAAGAGTAGTCCAAGCGATCTCGAATGTTCGTGCTCATCGCAGTGCGTTGAAGGACCACGCCCATCTGTTCCGCGATCGACTTGAACTGATTGTTGAACACCTCGAGCAAGACCGGGTCGACCGATGCATCGGCAGAGGCCTCGGGGATCGGCTCATCCCAGGACCGAAGAAACACGTAGTCGCGATCATCGCGCACGGCACGGAAACCCCGATCGACGACGATCGTGCCGGTTGTATCGAGGATCAGCGCCGGACCGTCGATCGTCGTTTCGAGGGGGAGGTTCTCCCGTAGATAGACAGGCGCCTCGAGCCATTCGCCTCGCGACCAGACGCGCGTCGTTCTCTCCGGAGCTCCGGTGCCGGCTCCCACTCGTGGTAGAGCAGGCTTTGCATCGTGAACCTCGACGGCCACTCGGAGCGTCGCGGCTTCGATCGGGTGCGCATCCCGGACGTATCCGAACTCGCGACGATGGAGCTCCTCAAACTCCGTGCGCATAGTGTCGGCGTCGCTGAAGCCCGCCTCGAGCGCGGTCTCGGTGCCCCGGTACCGCAATGCGACGCTGCGCCGAACCTGCCACGACGAGCCGTCGCTGGCATCGCGCCCGAGAGTCGAGCGTCCTGTGGCTTCGAGCTCCGCGAAGGCCGCGTTCCAGCCAGCCGGAAACCGTTGTCCGAGGAGTTTTCGGCCGGCATCGCGCTCGCCGTGCCACTCGAAGTTCGCCACCCCCATCCCGAAGGCGGACAAGG
>CBDUCC010000493.1:0-2680 GCA_965365555.1 uncultured Myxococcales bacterium
CGAAGCCGAGGCCTTGCTCGTACGGCTTGCGGACGAAGACGCCCTCGCCAACCTCGCCGAAGCGGAAGCTGCGGTGACCGAAGCCGAGGCGCGCCTTTCTCGTGTGCAGGGGTACGGGCGACGCTTGGCTGCGCAAGCCCTTCGACAAGCCACCATCGAAGCGAAGCAGGCAGAAGCGGAGTTCCGGCGGCAGAAGTCGCTCGCCGGCACGGGTGCAGTGAGCGAGCTCAGCTTCGAGCGTGCCCGCCGCGATCGCGACCAAGCCCGAAGCCGGCGCATCTCCGCCGCCCTCGAAGTGGCCGCTGCCGCACCCAAAGGAAGCGACGTCGCCATGGCCGCCGCTGCGCTCTCGCGTGCGCAGGCCCGACTCACCGCCGCCCAGGTCGCCCTCGAAAAGACCCGCATTCGAGCCCCGCTCCCGGGCGTCGTTCTCAAGCGTCACGTCGAGCCCGGCGAGGTCGTTCAGCCCGGCGAGGCCGTCATCACCTTCGCCGGCGACGGACCGCTTCAGGTCCGCATCCAACCCGACGAGTCGAACCTCGCGCTCCTGCAAGTCGGCCAAGGGGCACTCGTCTCCTCGGAAGCCTTCCCCGGTCAGCGCCTCCCGGCCTCGATCAGCCGCATCGCCCCCTCGGTCGACCCGATCCGGGGCACGGTCGAGGTCGACTTGGACATCGAAGACGAGTCGGACCTTCGCCCCGACATGACGATGACCGTCGAGATCGAAGTCGGCCGCAAGGAGAGCGCCTTGGTCCTTCCGAGCTGGGCCATCCGCGACCTCGGAAGCGATTCGCCCTGGGTCCTCGTCGCCGTAGGCGGCGAGGCACGACGCCAGCAGGTCGAGCTCGGCCTCGAGGGCGACGACCTCGTCGAGGTGGTTTCCGGCCTCGGCAAGGGCGAGCGCGTGCTCTCGCCGACGCTGCCGATCGAAGAAGGCGACCCCGTCCGCCTACGCAAAGCTCACGGAGCCGCCGGGGTCGGTGGCGAGGAGGACGGCTAGTGCTCGCGCTCCAACTTGCATGGAGATTCTTGCGAGAAGGACGCACCCAGTCGCTACTCATTTTGGCCGGCGTCACGATCGGCATCGCCGCCTTCGTATTCGTCTCGGCTCTCATCGAGGGGCTGCAGATCAACCTGCTCGAGCAAACCCTGGGCAGCCAAGCCCACCTCAGCGTCGCTCCCGAAGAGGCGCCGCCGCGCCCGCTCATGACGGAGTCCGGTGTCGCCTTTGCCCGGCGTATCGAGCCATCCGAGCCCAGGCGCCGCCCCTTCGATCAATGGCAACGCGCGGTCCGGCGCGTCGAAGCGACCGACGGCGTCGTCGCGGTCTGCCCCAAAGCCAGCGGCTCGGCGCTCGCCTACCGCGGCGCCGCCGAAGAGGCCGTCAAGGTCGTCGGCGCCGATGCCGCCCGCCTTCGGCGCATCATCGACATCCCCACACACCTGGTCGACGGTCAGTATCGGCTCGGCGGCGAAGAAGCGGTCATCGGAACGACCCTCGCCGACAAGCTCGGCGCGCGCGTCGGTGATCCGATCCGCGTCCGAAGCGGCGATCGCGAAAGCGTGCTCCGCATCATCGGCATCTTCGACATCGGCAACGAGATGGTCAACGGCCGCTGGCTGGTCACCTCGCTTCGCAACGCACAGACCCTCCTCGGGCGGGTCGGGGACATCACCGAGATCGACGCGCGCGTCGCCCAGGTCTACGAGGCCGAGCGGATCGCGCGCGAGGTCGAAGCCCGAACCGGGGTTCCCACCGAGAGCTGGATGGAGCGCAATCGGGATCTGCTGACCGGCCTCCGTTCGCAGGACGCCTCCACCACGATGATTCGCATCTTCGTCCTGCTCGCCGTCGCGATGGGCATCGCCAGCGTGCTCAGTGTGAGCGTGGTGCAGCGCCGCGGGCAGATCGGCATCCTCCGCGCCGTCGGAACCTCACGACGCACCGTCCTCGGCGTCTTCCTCTGGCAGGGAGTGCTCATCGGTGTCGTCGGCGCCTTGCTCGGCTCCATCCTCGGCGGCTTTGCCGGCGAGATGATCGAGTCGAGCGCGCTCTTCGACGTCTCGGTCAGCCCGCGGCTTCTGCTCACCGCGCTCGCCGTCTCGGTCGCCACCGGCGGGCTCGCCGCCTATCTCCCGGCACGCCGAGCCGCCAGGCTCGACCCAGCCGCTGCGATCCGAGGAGACGAGTGAGCATGTCCGCGCCGCTGCTCGAGCTCGAAGGGATCCGCAAGTCGTACGGCGACGGCGTCAGCACCGAAGTCCTTCACGGGATCGATCTGTCGCTTCGTGAAGGCGACCTCGTCGCCCTGGTCGGTCCCTCGGGCTCGGGCAAGAGCACGCTGCTCAATCTCATCGGTCTTCTCGATCGCCCCACCCGGGGCCGCATCGCCATCGACGGCCAGGCGGCCGAGCAGCTCGACGACCGCGCGCTGACCGCGCTTCGTGGACAGAAGCTCGGCTTCATCTTCCAATCACACCATCTCCTGCCCGGCCTCAGCGTGCTCGAAAACGTGATGCTCCCGAGCGCGGCGCTCCGCGGCGGTTTTCACAAGAGCCTCGAAGCCCCCGCCGTCGATCTGCTCGGCGCGATGGGCCTCGGCGATTGGACGAACGCCTGGCCACGGCAGCTCTCGGGTGGCATGCAACAACGGGTCGCGGTCGCCCGCGCCCTGATGAA
>CBDUCC010000494.1:0-2678 GCA_965365555.1 uncultured Myxococcales bacterium
CTCGCTCCACTGGCAGAGAAGCTCCTGGTCCGAGCGCTCGTTCCCCCAGCGGCGCTGGTGCATGAGCGAGGCGATGTAGTTCACATCCACGGGAGAACGGGACGTTTTCTCGAGCCTGCGCCAGGCCCACCGACGCGCGCCAACATCTTTAACATGGCGCGTGAAGGGTTGCAGCTCGATCTGTCCACCGCCATCCGCCAGGCTGCCACGGGGGAAGAAGACATCGTACATCGAGACGTTCGCATCCGAGCCCATGGCGAGCCCGTTGAACTGGATCTCAAGGTCCAGCGTGTGAGCGAGCCAAGGGCGCTCCGCGGCCTGTTCCTCGTCTCCTTTGAGAACGCGCGCGCCCCACAGGAACATCCCGAGGCACCGGACGAACGGGAGCCGGATCAACGGCGCGACCGAATCGCGATGCTCGAACGGGAGCTGCAGCACGCGAAAGAGAGCCACCAGAGCACCATCGAAGAGCTCGAAACCGCCAACGAAGAGCTCAAGTCCACGAACGAGGAGCTTCAATCGACCAATGAGGAGCTGCAGTCGACCAACGAGGAGCTCGAGACCTCGAAAGAGGAGATGCAGTCGCTGAACGAGGAGCTGCAAACCGTCAATGCCGAGCTTCAAGACAAGGTAGAGGAACTCTCACATACCAACGACGACATGAGGAATCTGCTCAATGCGACTGACATCGCCACGATCTTCCTCGACAACGACCTGAACATCAAACGTTACACCGAACACGCCACGCGCATCATTCAGCTGATTCCCTCTGACATCGGAAGACCAATCGGCGATCTGGCCTCCAAGCTGATTTACGATCCTTTGGTGCACGATGCGGCCGAGGTGATGCGGTCGCTGGTGTTCAAGGAAGCCGAAGTCCAATCGGACAACGGCCAATGGTATCTCATGCGGATTCTGCCCTATCGAACGGTGGACAACATCATCGATGGTTTGGTGCTGACCTTCGTTGACATCAGCGCGACCAAAGCGCTGCAGGACAACGAGCGGCTCTTGCTCGAGACGCTTACGCGATCGGCTACGATGGTCTTTCGGCAAGACCTCGACTTGCGCTTCACTTGGGCGTGCAGCGACGTTTTCGGCCGCGAGCCCGGGGAGATCCTAGGCAAGACCGATGCGGATTTGTTCGGTGACGAAGAAGCTGCGTCCATGATCGCCATCAAGCGGGGGGTTCTGCAGACTGGCACCGCCACGCGGCAAAGAACCTCCCTGATCCTACATGGCCAGAAACGAACCTACGACGTCTTTGCCGAGCCCACGGTGGACGCCGAAAAGAAGGTAACGGGGCTCTCTTGCATCGTGACGGACGTCACAGGGCTGACCGAACCTTCAGCTGCGAACAACAGGCTCGATACATGACGAAAGGCAAGAGGAACACCCCCACGCCAACCGAGCTCCGGCGAGAGGCGGAGTCTCGCGTGGATCTCGAAGCCCCCAGTCGCTCCGATCTCGCCGAGGGGGATCGCGAGGCGCTGCTCCATGAGCTTCAGGTGCATCAGGTCGAGCTCGAGATGCAGAATGACGAGCTCCGCAAGGCACAGTTAGAGCTCCTGGAGAGCCGCGACCGGTACTACGAGCTCTATGACCTGGCGCCCGTGGGCTATCTTACGCTCGATCCGACGGGCAAGATTCTCGAAGCCAATCTGGCAGCGACCGCGCTCCTCGGCGTCGAGAGGCATCAGCTCTTGGGACAACGGTTGTCGCGCTTCATGGCCACTCGCGACGGGGACGTTTTTCACCACTACCGACAAAGGGTTTTTTCGGGCCGCACTACACAAGCGTGCGACCTCCAGATGCAAGACCTCGTCGGACGGTCGTTCCCAGCACACCTCGAGGCGATCTCCGTATCTGATCCAGAGGGACGCCGGACCCGCTGTCGATGCGTGCTCGTCGATGTCAGCGAGTTGAGGCAGACGCAATCCGAG
Source organism: uncultured Myxococcales bacterium (assembly GCA_965365555.1). GTDB lineage: Bacteria > Myxococcota_A > Polyangia > Polyangiales > Houyiibacteriaceae > SG8-38. Next base: position 1,944 of record CBDUCC010000494.1, read on the forward strand.
CTGCGAGAAAGTGAACGGAAGTTCCTCGAGGTCGCAGGACGAATCGATGCCGTTCTCTACATTCACGAGCGAAACCACTCGATCTCCTACGCGAGCCCAGCCTATGAAAGGGTCTGGGGGCGTTCTGTCGACGAGCTCTATGAGAGCGGCGACGCCTGGCTCGATTCCGTTCACGTCGATGATCAGGCTCGCGTTCAGAGCGCGCATGAAGGCATGCTCAGGGGGGATCCGTTTGACGAGGAGGACCGGATTGTGCGCCCTGGGGGAGAGATTCGATGGATCCGAGATCGCGCATCTGCAATTGCGGATGACGAAAGCGACACGCGGCGAACGGTCGGCGTTGCTCATGACATCACCGAGGAACGAGAGCTCACGGCAGAGCTGCGCCACGCCCAAAAGATGGAAGCCGTAGGAACTCTCGCGAGCGGCATCGCACACGACTTCAACAACGTTCTTCAGGCGATTCTTGGTTCGGCCCACCAGGCGCTCGACGAAACCAGCTCCAAGGAAGAAGCGCGCGACTACATGCAACGCGTCAAAGAGGTCGCCAAGCGCGGGGGTGCCCTGGCCAATCGGCTCTTGACGTTCAGTCGCAAGCACACGCCCCACTCCGAGCGGCTGCATGTCGACGCCCTCGTCGACTCGTCGGCGAGCCTCTTGAGGCGGCTCGTTGGCGATCACATCGAGTTGAAGATCGAGCCCGCGGCTCCCGACGGCGTCATCATGGCGGACGCG
>CBDUCC010000495.1:0-2658 GCA_965365555.1 uncultured Myxococcales bacterium
CCCCTGCCGCTCCTCGAAGTCCTGTGGGCAGATGCGGTTGTAATCGGTCTCGTCCGAAGGAGGAGCCGGCACCGGGGCGACGGAATCACAGCCGAGCGTATCGAGCGAAAGCTCGGTGACCGCGCCCAGCGTTTGTGCCCCGCTGTTCGGGTCGATGTCGACCTCGATCTGAACGACCTGTCCGAGATCCGGAATGCTTGCGTAGAGGAAGCGGTAGTCAACCTCGGTATCTGCACCGACGACCAAACCATCGACGAGCTCGGGCTCGAAGCTGGCGCGCTCGTACAGCGCGAGGTCCGATGGGCCTGCATCGAAGCGCACCTCCTCGATGGGTCGGTTCGATGAGCCTTGGATCACCGCTTCGGTCGGCACCGCCTGAACGCTCTTCGGACTGAAGCTACTGACGTAGGTGTATAGCGAATCGACTGGCGAAATCTGAATCGCCGTGGGCTGCTCGCCGACGCGAAACGCGGTCACGCCGGGGACCGTTCGATTGGTGTCGAAGATCGCTCCGTTGGTGAAGTTCACGACCGCGACCGTGCCGCTCTCCGTCTGGGTGACCGCACCCAGAAACTGGGCGTCCACGTCGGGTCCGAATTCGATTTCGTTCTCACAAAGCTCGAGCGGGAGCACCTGTTTGAAGTCGAAGAGATTACCCGTCACCTGCTCCACGTCTGCGCAGAGAAGGTCGAGCTTCTCGGACCGATCGAGCGACGCCAGCACGATGTTGTTCGCGCTGTTGTTGCAGGAGGCCAACAGGATTCCGAGCGTCAGCAGGGACGAGGTTGCGATCGCCAATCGCGTCATCGCGGAAGCTCCGAGACGGGCTGCGGGAAGCCGACCAGGCCAAGTAGCTGCGGGGAACACTCCTCCGGCGCCATGTCGCCTCCTTCGAGGCAGGCGACGAGAGGACGAAGATCGGCGACACGCAGCACCGACGTGCTGAAGTCGGCCGTGTATAGAAGCAGCCGGGGCCCATCGATCGTGAACTCGAAGGCTCCGCTGATGTTGGTTAGGGTGGTGACGCCCTGGAATCGATCGGTATCGATGATCTGAACCCTTCGAGACAGGAAGCAGCTCACGAAGGCGAGTAGGACCGATTCGCCCCGGGCGGGAACTTCTTCGACCTCGATGCGCGATGGATCGCGGCAGGTGGAAATCTGGCCGACCATGTTGAGGTTCACGCTGGCGACGTCGCTCCTGGCTACGATCACGGCCTCGGGTGAACGAGAGACGATGTACGCCAGGTCGCGGCCCGGCCTCGGATCGAACTTGATGTCGCGCTGGCTCGTGCCGAAGTCGAGCCCGGTGACCAAGAGCGGACCTGCATCGAAGAGATAGCTCTGGGTCGGGTCCCCATCGATGCCGACGCCGAGCCGAACGATGACGTTCTCGATCGCGCTCGGAATCCACGCGAGCTTTGAGCCGGACTGGTAGGTGATCGTGACCTGCTCAGCGGCGAGTTCGTCGACCGTGGCGGCCAAACGGGGCCGTTTTTCCGTGCCAACGTCCGGCGAGGTGGGCACCTGGTCGAGAAGCAGGCTGGCCATTCCCTCGCGGTGGGCCACCAGAATGTAGTCCCCATTGAACTCGGGATCGTCTTCGCGTCCCTGTGGCGCGAAGTCGTCCGATAGGTCGCCCACGAAAACGTCGACGGGGTCGTTTGGAAAGGTGAGATCAAGCGTCGGATCGGCGAGTTGTTGGGCCCCATCGCGGTAGGGAGGCACGCAGGTGTGCCGCTCTCCAAAGGAGCCGCCGCATGCGAGCTGACCCTCCTCGTTCACGTCGATGTAGGTGATGTCTGAGTCACTTCGCACGGGCACGTAGATGCGCCGCCCGTTCGTCGAGAGTCCGAGGCCATCCGAAAACGAACCGATCGCGACTTCACCCGGGATGAGGCCGTCGACGCGTACGACCTTGAGAGCGGCGGAGTCCGGGTCGCGAAAGGTCGATTCCCCCGGGACGACCGTGCAACGATCTGGAGGGATGGGAGTACAGGTGTCGTCGGCCGGATCGGGGTCGCAATTGCACGCCGGATCGCTGGTGTCGCCCTCGAAGTCGTCCGCGAGGCAGAAGTTCCGGATTCCCGCCGGTATCGGCACGCAGGCGACCTCCGTGGACGGGTCGCAGCTGCAGTCGCCGGAGGTGCAGTCCGGACGGACCCATGCGCTCACGCAACCGTCGAAGATGCCTCCGACCAAGAGGTCGAGGTCGTAGGACTGGACGTTGCCGGAGTTGTACTCGAGGCCGAAGTTCGAGCTCGTGACGTAGAGGAACCTCGGGTTCCCGGCTCCGTCCACGTCGCTTCCGAGTTGAATGTCGATGGGGAACGACATCAAGCCGGCCGGCAGTGGCTCACCCGTCCTGTTGACGCAGCCAGCCACGACTGTCCCGGAGATAAGAAAGAACCCGAGAGCGATGCCGATCCGGGCGCTCTGCGGGCCGAAACGCGACCCCATGGGGCGCCACCCTAGCCGTTCACCCCATGGGGGGCAACTCACATCGCGCGGCGCTATTTCCAGGGATCAAGGATCACCGGAGTGCCTGCGTCGGCGGGTTCGAGGCGGCGCTTGGGCTTGCGTCGAGCGGCCTTCCGGGGGGCCGGCTGGGCTTTGGGTTCCAAGGGCTCGGCGCTGGCGGCGAGCGCTGTGGGCTCGA
>CBDUCC010000496.1:0-2634 GCA_965365555.1 uncultured Myxococcales bacterium
TTGCCCTCCATCACCGCGACGACGGAGTTGGTCGTCCCGAGGTCGATGCCGATAATCTTTCCCATGTGTTCTTGTCTCCTTTTCGTCTTCGAGCTGCCGCCGAAGTGGAGCCAACCTAACCACGCGCGGGGACCCGTCAAGGCGTGTTCGGGGTCGAAATTCCCGCCGAATGGTCAGCCAACGACACTGGTTCGGAGGGTCTCGACGTCGGCGCTTTCGGCGAGCACGATCAGTGAGTCTCCGGCCTGCAGGAGGTGCTCGCCTCCGGGATTGTAAATGTAGTCACCGTCCGCTCGGTGGACGGCCACGACCAGGGCGCCGGCCGCCCGAAGGCTGGTTTCGGCGAGGCGCTTCCCGGCGAGCGGACTCGCCTCGGGGATGTCGATGGCCTCGAGACCCACGCTGATGCCGCCGCCGAACTGGACGATGCGATCGAGGAACGCGACGGTTTTGGGGCTGACCATCTCGCTGAAGAGCCGGACGCCACCGATGTAGTTGGGAGCAACGACGGCGTCGGCGCCTGCACGGCGGAGCTTTGCCTCGGTCGAGGGCTCGATCGACTTGGCGACGATGCGGGCTGTCGGGTTGAGGGCACGAGCACTGATCGTGACGAACAGGTTCGACTTGTCGTCGTTGAGAGCGGATATGACGCCCCGCGCCCGCTCGACCCCAGCAAGCTCGAGCACGTGATCGTCGGTCGCATCGCCAACCACGTAGAGAAGATCGTCGCCGAACTCCTCTGCCAATTCGTCGAGCAACTCACCTTTGGCATCGACGACGACGAACGGGATTCCGACAGCTTTGAGCTCGGTGGCGATGTGACGGCCGGTCGTGCCGATGCCACAGACGATGATGTGGTCGCTCAATGTTCCGATCGCGCGCTGCATGCTCCTTCGCCTCAGAATTCCTTGTAGGTCACCTTCTACGATCAAAGCGGTGAGACTTGAAATGAAATAAAGCAGCGTTCCGCTGCCGAGGATGATCAGCGCAACGGTCACCGCGCGCGCCTCGGGCAGGTCGTTCATGCCCTCCAGCGTCTCGGCAAAGCCGACCGTGGAGAGCGTGATGATCGTCATGTAGAAGCAATCGAACCAGGACCAACGCCCTTCCCCGACGCTGTAGTACGCGCTCGCACCCACGAGGACCACGGCGCCGAGGACGCCAGCAGCGGAGAGCAGGCGTCCGTAGGCCGACCGTCTCGGTCCGAAGAAGAGCAGCTTCACTGGTGCGTAGTTGGCGTCATGGGGCGATCCAAGTCAACCCCTTGACCGGCGCTACCGGGAGCGGCACAACCGGCCGCGGTGAGTCCTTCGGAAGACGCGCGCCGCGCGGGGCGCGGATTGGTGTCCATCGCCGGCGCGAAGGGCTACTTCATCATCACGAGCTACGCGGTTCAGCTCCTCCTTCCGCGTATCTTCGGAGAGGTCGAAGAGTTCGGCCTTTACTCGGCGACGATGAGCGGAGTTGCGATTCTGACCAACGTCCTGATCGTCGCGACGATCCAATCGGTATCGAAGTTCGTGAGCGAGGACGAAAGCCGCTCCGAGGTGACGCTGCGCCAAGGACTTCGAATCCAGGCGCTGGTCGGCGGCGTGTTGGCGGCCGGTCTCTTCGTCTTGGCTCCACTGCTGGCGAGACTCCTTTTGGACGAGCAACTCACCCCGCTTCTCCGAATCGCGTCCGTGGTGGTGTTCGCCTACTCGCTTTACGGTGCGGCGGTAGGTAGTCTCAACGGCCGCCACCTGTTCGCAAAACAAGCCCGTTTGGACGTGACATTCTCGACTCTCCGGACGACGGGAATTCTCGGAGGAGCCGCTCTCGGGTTCGGCGCGATTGGTGCGGTCACCGGCTTCGCAACCGCCGCGGCGACCATCGTGACCATCAGCCTGATCTGGATTGGCTTCGGACAACCGGGCGATCCCGGGGACAAACTTCCGAGGCGTCGCTGGCTTGGGTTCATGGCGCCGATCTGGACCTACCAGATCTGCCTCAACGGGGTCCTTCTGATCGACCTGCAAGTCTTGAAGCGAACCGCAACGGAGTTGGCACTCGCAAGCGCGTCGACGGCCGGGGCAGCGGTCGACCTCGCCAACCAGTACGTCGGCTACTACCGGGCGGCGCAGACCTTTGCCTTCGTCCCCTATCAGCTCATCATCTCGATGACGTTCATCGTGTTCCCCATGATCAGCAAGGCGACGAGCCTGGGAAACCAGGACGCGGCCAAATCGACGATCCAGCATGGCATGCGACTCTCGCTCATCTTGCTGCTCCTGGTCGCCGCGCCCACCTCCGGGGCAGCCGAAGGTGTGATGCGGATGGCCTACCCCGCCGAGTATCTCGTGGGCGCACCCGCGCTCAGCACGCTCGTGTTCGGGGTGTCTGCGTTTGCGCTCTTTGCGGTGGCGGCGACCGCAATCAGCGGTGCCGGAAAGCCGTCTCTGGCAGCGGCGGTAGCGGCCGTCGCTTTGTTGACGGTCGTCGTGGCGAACCGACTTCTGGTGCAGCGGGCCGGTCTCGGCGACGAGACGCTCGAGGCGGCCGCGCTCGGGACTTCGATCGGCATGGGCGTCGCGCTCGTGCTCTCCGGCCGGGTGCTCTTCCGCCATTTGGGCGTGGTCATCCCGCTGATCACAT
>CBDUCC010000497.1:0-2626 GCA_965365555.1 uncultured Myxococcales bacterium
GGCGGGCTCGACGGCTTGGGCTTCTGCTTGAGTCATGGGGTGAATTCATCCTCGTCCCAGTCGTACGCGGCGGTGGTGCCAGCCGGCACGATGACGGACTCTCTTCGGTCCTGATCGTTGGGCACGGAGTCTTCCAGTTGGATCGCCTCATCCGCAACGTGGCTCGAGGGCTCGGCGATGTCGTCCGGAACGATGGGCACACCGCCGGCGTCGAGGAGGCTGTACTCGAGGTAGATGGGCTCCTCATGGTCGGTCTGGTAGATGCTGGCGAGACGCATCTTGGCCATCTCGAGCAGTGCGAGGAACGTCACGACGAGCTCGTAGGAGGTGCTCACCCCTTCGAATAGCTCGTCGAAGCGACAGCGACGACGGTCGCGAAGCAGGTCGACCAGTGAGCCGATGCGATCTTGAATCGTCATCTGCTCCGCGTCGACCTCGAGCGCGATACTCGCATTGACCCGTTTTGCGATCTTCTGGAGCGCGTCGAGCAGCTTGAAGACGCTGACCTCTTTGAGCGGAGGGGGTCCGTCACTCGACGGCGGCGGGGCGCCACGGGAAAACACATCCCGACCCGAAATCGCGCGTTCGCCGAGATCGGCAGCCACCGTCTTGTACTTCTGATACTCGAGCAGACGCCGGATGAGCTCCGCTCGAGGGTCGAGCTCGTCCAGCTCCTCGTCGTCCTGATCCTCAGGCGGCCGAGGCAGAAGCATCTTGCTCTTGATGTGCGCCAGAGTCGCCGCCATGACGAGGTATTCCGACGCCACATCGAGGTTCAGGCCCTCCATCAACCCGAGATATTCCAGGTACTTATCGGTGATGAAAGCGATTGGCAGATCGAGGATGTCGAGCTCGTGCTTGCGGATCAAGTGCAGCAGCAGGTCGAGCGGGCCCTCGAAGTTCGGAAGCTCGATCCGGAAGTTCGGATCCAGTGCCTCCGGGCCATCGGATGCTGGCATGGGGCTCGGCTCGCTCATCGCAGTGAAACCATGCGCCGGGGGGCTCCCCGGTGTCAATCGGTACGGGCCTCTTCCAGCGCTTCGATGACCGCGTCTGCATGCCCCTTCACTTTGACCTTGGGCCAATGCTTGATGACTTTGCCGTCGGGTCCGATCAACACGGTCGATCGGAGGATCCCCATGGACTTCTTGCCGTAGAGATTCTTTTCGCCCCAGGCGTCGTACTTCTCGAGCATCTTGCCGTCCGGGTCGCTGAGGAGGGGGAACTTCAGCTTGTATTTGTCAGCGAACTTACAATGCGATTCGATCGAGTCTTTGCTTACGCCGATGACGACCGCGTCGCGCGCCTTGATCTTGCGGAGAGCCTTGTTGAAGTCGTTCGCCTCGGTCGTGCACCCCGGCGTGTTGTCGCGCGGGTAGAAATAGAGAATCACGTACTTGCCGGCGAGGTCCTTGAGGGCCAGCTTGCCGCCGGTGGACGAGGGAAGATTGAACGCGGGAGCCTTGCGACCTTCGTTGATCATGACGAGGCCTCTATTGCCGGTTTGTGCCAGCTGTCAACGGTTTAGAGCCTCCACGAACTTGGTTTCTCGGGGCGTCGTGGCGAAGATCGGGCCGTGAGCGCGCGCACCCTCATCGTCGGCGACATCCATGGCTGCCGGGAAGAGCTCGAAGACCTGCTCGAAGAGTCGGACTGGGAACGCGGCGATCAGCTCGTAGCGGTCGGAGATTTAGTCGCCAAGGGGCCGGATTCGCAGGGAGTTATTCGACTCCTGCAAGATCTCGGTGGCCGCGCGGTCCGAGGAAACCACGATCAGCATTGCCTCCGCTGGTGGGATGCGAAGCGGAGCGGCGGACCGTTCCCAAAGCTCAAGCCGAGCCACCAGGCGGTGGCCGAGGCGCTCGAGGAGTCGGATTGGGTCTGGCTGGCCGGGTGTCCCCTTTGGCTCGAGCTTCCAGAGCACGAGGCTCTCGTCGTCCATGCGGGCTTGCTGCCCACCCTTCCCCTCGAGGAACAGGACCCGTACGACCTGATGAACATGAGGAGCATCCTCGACGATGGCACTGCGTCTCGGAGCTACGAGGAGGGTACGCCCTGGGCGGCGCTCTGGCCCGGGCCTCGTCTGGTGGTGTTCGGCCACGACGCGGTGCGAGGGCTCCAGACACGCCGGCATGCGATCGGTCTCGATACCGGCTGCGTGTATGGTGGCTGGTTGACGGGGCTGTGGCTGCCCGAGCGAGATCTCGTGTCCGTTCCGGCGCGGGCGGCGTACACCGAGCCGGGGAAGGATTGACGGCGGTGGAGACCTACGTCTGCCGCGAATCCGAGCTCGTTGGCCGAACCGTCCGCACGGCGCCGCTCGGTCACGATGAAGAGGGTCGGCCCGTGCAGGCCATCGTGTTGCGCGACGGTCAGGGCGTCATCGTCGCCTATCGAAATCTCTGTCGTCATTTGCCGGTACCTTTGGACGGCGGGACGGGAGAGCTGCTGAGTGAGGACGGCGGCTATCTCCTCTGTGGCACGCACGGCGCTTTGTACCGGCTCGGCGATGGAACCTGCATCGACGAACCTTGTGAAGGCAAGGCCCTCGAGTCCATTGCCGTGAGGGTGCGGGCAGGCGAGGTGTACGTCTCGCGCTGATCAGCCAGTCTTGCCTTGGCGGGCC
>CBDUCC010000498.1:0-2607 GCA_965365555.1 uncultured Myxococcales bacterium
GAGGCGCCAATGATGACGAGCACGAGCGTCGAGGCCATCGTCGCCACGCCCAGCATCGCCGACCTTCTCCGAAACAGTCGGTACGTGAGAAGCCCGCCTTCGAGCGGAAGGAACCAAGCGACCAGCCCAAACGCCTGCATCAGCGCACGGGCCAGTCGGTGGCCGACCGGACCGACGAGGTTCGCACCGCCGTTTCGAGCGTCGTACGACACGAGCGCGAGAGTCAGAAGGACGGTTGCGGTCAGGGTCAGGATCGCGAAGACGTCCTGCCGCCTGCCCTCCGGCGCCAGCAGGTCGCCGGAAGAGGTGGTTTCATGTGCGCTCAAGTAAGAGGCCTCCTACATCTGCAGGCTATGCGCCGGCCTCGCGATTCGTCAAGAAATCACGGAGCTTAGACGTTCTTGATCCGCTGGCCGAATCCTCTATTATCCCCGCAGGTTGCAAGGCCCAAGGGGGGATTGCGCCGCAAGTCGGATGGGTTGGACGATCAAGATCACCGTACTGGGTGCGGCGGCGCTTACGCTCCTGGCAAGCTGCAAGGTCGACAGCGACGATGTCGAGTACTGGAAGCACAGCGTGAAGGGGCCTGCGCGCCTCGCCGCGGTGATCGAGAGCGACCGCTACACCACGGAACTGCGCACCGACGCCGCGCTCGCCGTGGTCGAGATGGACCGAAGCGATGTCGACGCACTCTCACTGCTCAGGAGGTCGCTCGACGACCTTCGTGCCGAGGACCCGGCTTCGAGCCAGGCGATCGTTTCGGGCATGGTGCCGCGACTCGAGGCCTTGCTCTCTGCAGGTGCGACCCCGGACGAGAACGGACCCGACCCGGTTCAAGTCCGTGCGAAGGACGCCGCGTACATGGTGATCCCGTATGCACCCGAGCAGCAGCGAGACGAGCTAATTCGGTCGGTCGTCCGTTGGTACTCCACCGACTTCGAGGGCCGTAGCCTCGCCGGAGATTACAGCGCGGAGCCCGACCCGGGCGATGGGCGCGGAGGCGGCGGGTCAGCTGGTCGATGCACTCCACGAGAAGATGACTCCGGCCGCCATGATCAAGATCGCCGAGATCATCGGCGATGGCGGCGATGCAGAAACGAAAAAGCGTGCAGGGTTGCGCTTGATCGAGATCGAACGCGAGATGGAAAAGCCGGACTTCGTGAAGTGGCTCGGCGATCAAATACGCGCCTCGCTCGAAGCCTCGGGCGAACCGGCCGACTCCGCTCGGGTCAATGCGCTCGCAGTCTTCAATCGAGAGAACTACATCAACCAGGGCGCCCTCACGGCCATGCGGCATCTGGCCGATCAGGAAGAGGTTACGACGCGCCTACTTCAAATCGCCGACACCAAGGCCGGACCGGAGGACCCGAAGGCCTGGGTGGAGCGCCTGAACGTGCGGCGGGCGACCGCTCTCAAGGCCCTCGAAGGCCATGTCACACGCCTGCACCTCAACCGACTGCTCTCGATCGCCCTCGATCCTAGCAACCCGATCGAGGTCAGGGATTACGCCTTCGACCGCGTGGGCGACATTCGAAGCCGCGATGCGATCGGCCGACTCTGGCCCCTGGTCGAGCTGCCCGGATGCACGGCGGCTTCCTGTACATCCTCGAATAAGCTCGACAAACGGCTCCGTTGGCGGGCCGGTGAGCTGGTGCTCTCACTCGGCGGCGCTTCGATGATTCCGCAGTTTTCTCAACGATTACCCTCCGCTTCGGGTATTCAGTACGAGCCGGAAGAGCTCGAAGGGTACGCGACGCGAATGAGCCAGATGACACCTCCACCTACATCGACGGTCCTCGAGCTGCTCGATTCGCAACAGTGGTGGAATCGGGTGGTGGCGTTGCGCTATCTTGAACGAAGAGGCGGGGATGCGGATGTTCCCGCGATGAAGCGCTTGATGTCGGACGAGGCTGCAGTGGCGGGACGAGGATGGTCGGAGTTGAATCCGCCCGTCGAGACGGTAGGTCAGGTCGCCGAGGCTGCGATCGAGGCGCTCCGAAGCCGGGAGCAAGGGGACCAACAGTGAGTAGTCGACGAGATGGCTGATCAGGGCGACAGAAAAACCGTACGCGCGTTTCAATGCCGCGACTATCTCTTCGAGATCTATGATCGGATGAGCTCCGACCTCGGTTGCTCGGTCGACTACCTGATCAACGAGGCGATGCGCGAGTATGCGCGTGCGCGCGAGCAGACCGTGGCAGGCATCGATGCCGAGGAGCTCATGGCTTCCGCAGCCGTCGGCGCGGCGCCGGTTTCACACCCCGCGCCAGATCTTCGTCCCGCTCCCAAGCTGACGCCTGTTCCGCCGCAGATGGCACGGCAGGCTTCCCTCACGGCTCCGCCGCCACTTCCCGGACATCGCCCTTCGCAATCGTCTGGGCGTCGCCGGTTGGTTCTCAAGTTCAACGGCCAGACCATTCCGGTCGACAAGGACGAGTTCATCATCGGTCGCGGCGCTCGAACTGCCGACCTCGCCATCCGCGATGGTAATATTTCTCGCCGGCACGCGGCGATCGTCTTTCACGACGGCGTGTACTTCATGAAGGACCTGGGCAGCACGAATGGAATCGAGTACGCCGGTCAACGTGTCGAATCGAAGCGCATCGA
>CBDUCC010000499.1:0-2607 GCA_965365555.1 uncultured Myxococcales bacterium
GGGTGTTCCGCGCCCCGCAGGGCGATTCCCTGGCCGTGTACTCCGAGACGGAATTCGAGCGGGTCACCGAACGATTGCTCGACCGGGTTCGCTCGGGGGAGCTCGATCCGATGACCCGAGTCGGCTTCGCGTCCAACACGGTCGAGGTGGATATCGAGCTGATGGGTGGCGGTCGTGGCCGCGCGGCGGTTCCCTCTGGCGCATCGACCGGCGAGCATGAGGCGCTCGAGCTCCGCGACGGTGACGCGAGCCGATACCTCGGTAAGGGGGTCCTGAAAGCCGTGTCCAACGTTGTCGAAGAGCTCGCGCCGCAGGTCGTTGGCTGCGACGCGCTCGACCAGCTCGAAGTCGACCGCGTGATGCTCGACTACGACGGCACTCCGTCGAAGTCGAAGGTAGGCGCCAACGCCGTGCTCGGTGTGTCGATGGCGGTTGCCCGTGCCGCCGCAGACGCTGTGGGGCTGCCACTTTGGCGCTATCTCGGAGGCGCACAGGCCTGTGTGCTCCCGGCGCCGCTGATGAACATCGTCAACGGCGGTGCTCATGCGGACAGCGGTCTCGAGATCCAGGAGTTCATGGTTGTGCCCGTCGGCTTCGAGTCGTTTGCCGAGGCCCTCCGGGCCGGGGCGGAGACGTTCCACAGCCTCAAAAAGCTGCTCAAAGAGGCCGGTCATGCGATTGGCGTCGGCGACGAAGGCGGCTTCGCACCGCATCTGTCGACCAACGAGGAAGCGCTCTCCTTCGTTGCCCGGGCGATCGAGGCCGCCGGCTATCGCCCCGGGGAGCAGATCGCGATCGCTTTGGACTGCGCCGCGAGCGAATTCTACGACAAGAACGAGGGCGTCTACACCTTCGACAAGAAGCCAGTCGATGCGGCGGGTCTCGTCGAGATCTATGGGGACTACTGCAGCAAGTACCCGATCATCAGCATCGAGGACGGCATGGACGAGAACGATTGGGACGGCTGGAAAGTTCAGACCGACGCGCTTGGCAGCAAAGTCCAGCTGGTTGGAGACGACTTGTTTGTGACCAACACGGAGCGCGTCCAGATGGGGATCGAACGCGGAGTCGCGAACGCGATCCTGATCAAGGTGAATCAGATCGGATCGGTCTCGGAGACATTGAGCACCATCCGATTGGGCGCTCTGCACGGCTACGCCTCGATCATCTCGCATCGAAGCGGCGAGACCGAAGACACCTTCATCGCCGACCTCGCCGTGGCGACCGGCGTCGGCCAGATTAAGACGGGCTCGGCGTCGCGCTCCGAGCGCATCGCGAAATACAACCAGCTCCTTCGCATCGAAGAGCAGCTAGGGGAGGGCGCTGTCTTCGCAGCGCGTTCCACCTTTGCCGCCTGAGCGTCCTCAAGCGATGGCGAAACGCTCGACCGAGGCCTTGTCGTATTGGCCGGCACGGAACGAGTAATCCCCGAGAATCTGCCGAAGTGCGACGATGTTCGTCGCGAACGGGTCTACCCGCATCTCCGCCAGCATCCGATCGATCTGCAGCAGGGCGGCATGTCGGATGGGCGCGTGTGAAGTCAGCTTCGCGATGAGAGGGCGGTCGTCGACCGGAAGCGGCATGCCGACGGTTGCCGACGAGGTCGCACGAACGCGGCCCTGGGCGGCTGGGGGAACCGAGTACGAGGCCACGGGGGCTTCTTCCTGGTCGAGCGCCAGCACGGTCACGTCCACGGCGTGGCCTCGAGCTTGGATCGCTTCGACCTGGTCGGGGATCGGCTCGCCCGCCGCGATGCGAAGCTGCAACCCGACGAGGTCAGTCCCGGTCACGAGCTCGATCAGCGTGTGGTGGCGAGGCAAGCCGACCTTGACGTCCGAGACCCAGGAGAGCCCGTGGGGATCGACGAGGAACACGATCTCGAGAAGGCCTGCATATCGAAGCTCGGCTGCGAGCCTTCGCGCGCTCTCGAACAGCGCCATCCGGAACGCCTCGCCGTCGGGGCGAAACAGGAGCTCCGGAGAGGGCGTCTCGTGAATGAGGGTGTGCCCCTCGGAGCTGAGGCTTCGGTCACACTCGGCGATGGCAGCGGTCGCGCCGTGTGAGTCCGCAATGACGAGTACGCTGATCTCACGTGGACGGTGGAGCCCGGGCGAGTCGGCCGTCGTCCTCACGTGCGCGCGCTCGGCCGAGGCGCGGATCGTAGAGGAGTCGGTGAGCGCACCCAGAACATCGAGGTCGGTCCCGACGACCGCCAGGTCGGCCTTCTCGGCCGCGCTGGCGAGCTCGAACATCTGGGGCTGGCCTTGGTAGCCGAGATGGGCGGCGTCCGCGCCTGCCTGCTCGAGAATCGAGGGGAGCAAGTCGGCTGGGATCGCGTCGGCCTCGGTGAAGTCCACTTCGATCGCTCCGTCGGCAGCCTCGATGTGACGGCTGGCCGGCTGATCTTTCGGCGCTACCACGACCGACTCGACGCCGAGTCGTCGGCATGTGCGAGCAACACGCGTTGCGGCTTCGCCTCGCCGGAGGATGAGAACCTTGTCGAACACGGCGCGAGCAGAGCAACCGCCTGGCGCGGGGCATCCTCACGGGCCTTGACCGCCCGGGCCGGAGCGTCCAGGAGCAAAGCCATGGCGGTTTGGCTCCAAT
>CBDUCC010000500.1:0-2588 GCA_965365555.1 uncultured Myxococcales bacterium
AACGATCGTTCGTCCGGCAATGGCCGCCGTGTCGGAAGGAGGCCAAAGCGCGAGCCCCGGATGAACACCGAGCCCAGCGGCAAGCTCCGTTTGGAGGGCCAACGCAAGCTCTGCGCTGGCGGCGCGTGCAACCGGCCCGTCGAACGTATGCGACAGCAGGCAGGCCGCGTCATACTCTGCGGCGCGCTCCGCCCACTCAAACGATGCACGCAGCCCGCCCAAAACGGTCGGCTTGAGAACCACCGCCCGAATCCTCCCACTCGCAAGCAGGGCACGGGCGCCGTCCTCATCTTTCAGGCTCTCGTCCAGCGCGAACGGCAGAGGCAGGTCGAGGACGGCCTGCCATTGTCGCGCCGCGACGGGCTCTTCGAAGAGCTCGAGCTCGAGTGCCTCGAGCGCGGCGGCCGTCTTGCGAAGCGCGTCGAGCGGGACACGCCCGTTCCCGTCGAGCCGGATCGAAACACGCGGATGGGCGGCTCGGATCGTCTCGAGTGACGAAACCTCTTTGCCGAGGTCCACGCCGACCTTCAGCTTCAGGTGGGTTGCACCTTCGGCAATCAGCGTATCGACCTGCGCTGGCCACCGGGCCGGGTCCGGCTCCATGACGAGATCAGCGATCGGAATGGACGCAGGTGCCGCATCGCCGCCGAGGACCCGGTGAAGCGGCTCTTGGCGATTGCGGCCGAGCCAATCGAGCAGCGCCGTCTCGAGCGCGAACCGAGACGCTGGACAGCTTACCGGGTGTGCATCGAAGACCTGACGAAGCAGACCGAACGGCGTTGCGAGTGGATCGGCCTGCACCGGGGATGGCACCAAGGCCCGAAGCTCGTCCACGACTCGTTCGATCGAGTCGCTCGAATAGCCTGGAAGCGGAGTTGCTTCCCCGATGCCGGCAGTCCCATCGCCCCGGGTAAGCGTCAGCATCGCAAAGGTTCGCTTCGAGATCTCGCGGGCTGCTCCAACGAGCTCCGCACGAAGCTCGCCTTCCAAGAGATCGAGCCTGGCATGGAGCTCGGTCACAGGACGATTCCCATCGCGAAGAGTATACCGAAGAGCGAGAGCAGCTTTGCCGTTCCGGCGAGGGTCCGATTGAGTACCGAGCCTCGATCTCGTGCGACCGAACGCGTGAGCTTTAGCGCCCAGGGGATCGTGAGAAGCGGCAGGAGCACCCACGCGCGGGTCCAGTCGAGCCAGAACATCGCGACCGGGACCGCGTACGAGACGACGACGAGAATCGCGTACTCCAGCACACCCCAGCTGCGCCCGAACCGCACCACCAGCGTGCGCTTGCCCGCCTTGCGGTCTCCCTCGAAGTCGCGGACGTTGTTCACGGCGAGGATGCCAGTCGCGAGCGCGCCGATCGGAATCGCCGCGAGCCAGGCCGTCTCCGGAACGCTCGACATCTGAACGAAAGCGGTTCCACAGACGGCGACGAAGCCGAAAAAGATCATCACGAACAGGTCGCCGAGGCCGTTGTAGGCGAGAGGAAACGGACCGCCGGTATACGCGAGACCCGAGAGGATCGAGGTGACTCCGATCAGGATGACGAGCGGCCCGGCGATGACCGTCAGGTAGACTCCGACGAGAATCGCGAAACCGAAGCTGACGATGATCCCGCGGCGAAGCTGCGCAACGCTGAGAAGACCCGCCTGGGCCGCGCGGATCGGTCCGAGTCGCTCCTCCGTGTCCGCCCCCTTTTGGAAGTCGTACATGTCGTTCGCGAAGTTGGTGGCGATCTGGATCAGAAACGCGCCGACGAGAGCAGCCAACGCTGCGTCCGCACGGAACCCTCCAGCTCGCCAGGCACAGGCCGTTCCGACCGCCACCGGCGCAAACGCGGCCGTCAAGGTCGCCGGCCGCGCGGCCAACACCCATGCGCCAATCGACCCGGGCTTGGGCTCGGTCATCGGCCTCGCCGCTTCCCCGCGCGCGTCTCGAGGCGTCTCATCTCCTTCGCCACCTTCCGAGGGGATTCGATCAAGAGGTTGTGGCCAGCGCCCCCGACGATCACGGTCTCGATCCCGCGGGCGGCGTCTTTGGCACGGAGGGCCAGGTCGACAAACTTCGGATCGAGCGCGCCGGCCATGAGCGTGATCGCCGGCTTCTCACTCCAGCGGTCGATCGGATACGGAGCCATGGAACCTAGACCCAATACCTCCAGCGAGCGCGCGAGTCCCTCGGCCTCGTGTCCCTCTCGGATCCGGCGCTGGGACACCGCGGTTGCCTTCGAGAGCGTCGTCTGCGTCGCAAAAAGTGGAAGCCGCTCCCATTCGTCGACAAAGGCGGAGACACCCTCCCCTCGCAACCGATCCGCGCGGTCCTGGTCGAGGGACTGCCTTGCTCGGCGGGCTGACGGATCGTCGAGGCCCGGATGCAGACCGACCAAGAGAGCACCGGCAAAGAGGTCGGGATAGGTCGCGAGCAAGCCGATGCCCACGCGCGCTCCAAGCGAGTATCCGCCGAGGTGTCGTGGTTCACTCATCTCTGCGGCAAGCGCCCCGAGTCGATCGACCTCCGCCTCGAAGCTCGTGCCGGTGTTGCGGGCCCAGTCCTCCCCATGACCCAGGAGTCGCGGCGTGATGGGTTTC
>CBDUCC010000501.1:0-2575 GCA_965365555.1 uncultured Myxococcales bacterium
GTACGAGCTGATGTCGATCACGTAGATCGTCTTTGGATCCCCTTTGTCTGGCAGCGGCCCCGCCATGGTCGGGCACCATCCAACGACGCCCAGCTGAGGTCAAGCAGCTTGCATGCCCGCTTCGAGCCATGCTACGCGCTCCCCCCGGCCGCTTCGCGACAAGACCCGCCCCATGTTTGAGACGCTTACAAAAGGCTTTCGCAATGCTCGCAATCGCCTCGCCGGAGTCACCGAGCTCACCGAGGAGAACATCGATCAGGCGCTCCGCGACGTTCGCCTATCGCTGCTCGAAGCCGACGTCGAATTCGGCGTCACCAAGGCCTTTCTCGCTCGCGTGAAGGAAAAGGCGGTCGGCCAAGTGGTCGAAACCGCGGCGAGGGCGAAGGGCCGCAAGGTCAAGGTGGGCCCCGCCGAGCAGTTCGTGAAGATCTGCCAGGACGAGCTCGAGGCAATGATGAGCTTCGAGGGCGACCCGGTGGAGTTCGCGAAGAAGCCAAAGCCGACCGGTATCATGATGGTCGGTCTGCAGGGCTCGGGTAAGACGACGACCTCGGCGAAGCTCGCCGGGCTCCTCGAGAAGACGAACGCCCGCCGCCCTCTCCTCGTTGCTGCGGATGTCGCACGCCCGGGCGCGATTGAGCAGCTTCAAGTGCTCGGTGAGCAGATCGACGTTCCGGTATTTTCGATTCCAGGCGGCATTCCGCTCGAGATCTGCAAGCGGGGTCTCGCGCATGCGAAGAAGCTGAAGTGCGATACCATCATCTACGACACCGCTGGTCGTCTCGCGATTGACGAGCCGCTCATGAAGGAGCTCGACGAGATTCGGACCGCGGTCGACCCCCAGAACGTCTTCCTCGTGGTGGACGCCATGATCGGGCAGGACTCCGTGAAGACCGCGAAGTCCTTCAATGACCTTCTTGGCCTGAGCGGTGTGATTCTCACGAAGCTCGACGGCGACGCGCGTGGCGGCGCGGCGATCTCGATCAAGAACGTCACCGGAACTGCGGTGAAGTTCGTTGGCACCGGCGAGACTCTGGACCGGATCGAGGAGTTCCGCGCCGACGGAATGGCGAGCCGAATCCTCGGCATGGGCGACGTCGTCGGCCTCATGAAAGACTTCGAGGAGGTCGTCGACGAGAAAAAAGCCGAGGAGGATGCCAAGCGGATGCTTCGTGGGCAGTTCACCCTCGACGACTTCCTCGAGCAGTTGCAGACGCTGCAGAACATGGGGCCGCTCCAAGACCTCCTCGATAAGGTGCCGTTCTTCGCGGACAGTATGCCGGAGGGCTTTCAGGTCGATGAGCGAGAGATCGGCCAGATCAAAGCGATCGTGAGCTCGATGACGCGGCAAGAGCGTGCCCAGGCCGAGCTCTTCCAGAAGCAGCCCAGCCGTCTCGTGCGCGTCGCGAAGGGTTCGGGAACGGCCGAGAAGCAGGTTGCAGAGATCCTTCAGCGATTCGCATTCATGAAGCAGATGATGGGCAGCATCGGCAATCAGGCGGGGATGCTGGGCAAGATTCCGGGGATGAAGCAGCTCGCAGCGGCCAACCGGCTTCGAGATGCGGTGAAGACCGGTGGCCTCGAGGGCAATCCCATGATGGCGAACCTGGCAGACCAGTTGCTCGAAGCGGCGGTTGCCGAGCAAGGCGGATTTGGTCCAGGTTCGGGCGCTGCCCCGCGCAAGGTCGTCAACAAAAGCAAGAAGAAGTCCAAGCGTAAGATGCAGAAGAAGTCGCGGCGCAAGTCGCGGCGGTGAGCTCGGCGCGAATGATGCTGAGCCGCTGGTTTGTTCTCTGCACCTTCCTTGCAGGGTCGTGCACCTCGGACTCCGAGCCAGCGACCGGAGCGCTCGGTCCCATTCCCGAGCTCGGAGTCAGACGAACCACGGCTCCGCCTCGGATCGACGGACGGTTGAGCGACCAGGCATGGCAACGGGCGAACGGAACCGGACCCTTCGTCGAAACACGCTTCGGCGGCAAGGCCGCCCTGGAGGCTAACGCAAAGCTACTATGGGACCGAGACCATCTCTACGTCGCAGTCGACGTCCGCGACGAGCTGCTTCGTGCGAGCCACACCGAGCGCGCTAGCCACCTCTGGGAACAGGACTGCGTCGAGCTGATGATCGACCCCGATGGCGACGAGAAGAGCTACTTCGAGATTCAGCTATCGCCTCGAGGGGTGGTGTTCGACTCGCGCTTCGACCAGAGGCGAAGGCCCCCGCCCTACGGAAGGCAGGACTGGGACGCTCGAATGCGGGCCGCGGTGGATGCCCGGGGTACGCTGGACGACGAAGCCTCCGACGCCGGTTACAGCGTGGAGATCGCAATCCCTTGGCATGCGTTCAGTCTCGAAGGTGCAGCGGTGCACCCACCGGAGATCGGCGATCGCTGGCGGTTCAACGTGTATGCCATCGACCTCGGTCCAGAGCAGCAGCGAGCGGCGGCCTGGTCCCCCCTCGGGATGGGTGATTTTCACGTACCTAGCCGCTTCGGTATCCTTCGATTCGAGGGAGAGGCCGAGCCCCTCAAGCGACAGATCGCGCCGACCAACCACCCAAGGCCTAGCGTCGAGCACC
>CBDUCC010000502.1:0-2561 GCA_965365555.1 uncultured Myxococcales bacterium
GGGCTCTCGTGCTCCTCGACGAGTCGAACAAGCCACAGCTCAAGAAGGCAGCCCACCTGCCCCGCGACGCTCGCAAGAAGGAGCGAAAGAAGCCGGGCCAGCCGGGCGCTCGTAAGAAGTTCCAGTACTCGAAGCGCTGAGAGCTTCCGATTTCACCATTCGAGAGCCGCGGCGCCATCAGGCCCGCGGCTTTCTTGATTAATGCCCTAGCCGAGACACAAGTCAGCATCAGGATGGAGATCAGATCATGAGCAGAGCGATTCGCGCGGTCGTCGTGGGTGGAACCGGGTACACCGGGGCCGAGCTCGTGCGCCTTGCTCTGGGTCACCCCTCGCTCGAAGTGACCGCTATCGTGGGGAACACCACGGCCGGGGAGGCCGTCTCCGACGTCCTTCCGAGCTTGCGCGGCGTCTTCGAGGGCGAAGTCCAACCCTTCGACGCCGACGTGATCGCTTCGAGTGCAGATGTCGTATTCTGCGCGCTACCTCACGCGGCGAGCGCCCGGGCGGTGAGCGAGCTTCGACAAAAAGGACTTCCGGTCCTCGACCTCTCCGCCGACTTTCGGTTCGACGACCTCGGGGTCTACGAGCAGTGGTACGGATCCCACCCCGTTCCCGAGCTTTTGAGCGAAGCCGTTTACGGCCTCGTAGAGCTCCACAGAGACGCCCTTCGGGAAGCGAATCTGATTGCGGTCCCCGGGTGCTACCCGACCGCATCGACCTTGGCGATGGCACCGCTGGTTGCACGAGGACTGATCAAACACGAAGGGATCGTCGTGGATGCCAAGAGCGGCGTGTCCGGAGCTGGCCGCGGTCTTTCGGCGGCAACCCACTTCCCGGAGGTCGCCGAAGGGGTGAGAGCCTACAAGGCAGCTGCCCATCGCCACGGTCCGGAGATCGAGCAGGAGCTCAGCCGACTCGCCGACTCCACGATTCGTCTCACCTTCGTGCCTCACCTTGTGCCGATGACCCGTGGCATCCTCGCGACCTGCTACGCGCATCCGGCCGCCAGTAGCCTGACGCCGCACGCATGCACCGAGGCCGCCCGGGCATTGTACGAGGGTTCCCCTTCGGTGCAGGTCCTCGATCCAGGGGCACATCCCGATACGCTCTTTGTGCGAGGCTCGAACCGAGTCCATCTGGCATACACGCAGGATCCCCAGAACGGGACGATCATTGCGATGAGCGCGATCGACAACCTCGTGAAGGGTGCCTCGGGTCAGGCGATTCAGTGCTTGAACGTGCGGTTCGGCCTCGATGAAGGCGCTGGGCTGGGGGCAACCGCACAATGGCCCTGACCAAGGTGCTTCACGTTAGCGACCTGCATCTGGAGGACGGGTTCGACGGAGTCCCACTTCGCTCGTTTCTGAACAAACGCGTCGTCGGCTACGCGAACCTCGCATTTCGTCGCCGACGCGTATTCGCAGAGGCCGCCTCGAAGGTGCAGCGGCTTGCAGAATTCGCCGCAGAGCAAGAGGTCGATCTCATCGTCTGCACCGGCGACTACACCGCGCTCGGCACGGAGCCCGAGCTTCGGTATGCGCGCGAGACGATCGAGGTTCTGACCAAGCGGCCGCTTGGGTTCTTCACCGTTCCAGGCAATCACGACATCTACCTTCGCGACACGGTGCAGGGCCGTTGGTGGGACCGCTACTTCGGCGATCTCATGAAGAACGAGATGCCGGAATACGTGGTCGACGGTGTTTGGCCGCAGGTCTGGTTCCCGACCGATGAGCTTGCTCTCGTCGGCGTCAACAGCGCCCGCGCCAACCCAAAGCCGACCTACTCGAGTGGGCGCATCGCCGACGCCGAGATCGATGCCCTGAACTTCGTCTTGGACGACGAGCGGCTTCGCAATCGGTTCGTGATCATCGCGACTCACTACGCGCCTCGTCTCGCCAATGGCCGCCCCGATCGGCCGGCGCACGGGCTCGAGAACGCGGACGCACTGCTCGAGGCGAGCGCGTGCGCAAATCGAGGGGTGATCCTTCACGGACACATCCACTGGCGCTACCACGTGCGGGTTCCGGATACACCGCTCTCGATGTGCTGTGCCGGGAGTACCACCCATGCCGGACGCGAAGGGCTCTGGCTCCTCGAAGTAGGCGATGGACCCGTGAGGGCGATCCCCGGGGCCTGGGATCAAGGGCGCTACACGCTAGAGCCGGAACAGGCAGTCGTTCTCGACCCGTAATTTGCCGGTTACCGTCAGGCTGAAATACAAGCCAGGGGTATGGCAGCTCGCCAATTCGGAGCCAAACCCGAGGCGCGTCGGGCGGTGCGACGCCTCGTCGATCTCGAGTGTCAGGTCTACTGCGAGCTATGGGGCGAACCGATCCCGCACCGGGTGAGCGACGTCAGTGAAGGCGGACTCTGGATCCAGACCGACCTCCTTCTCGAGGTCGGCACGGAGGTCACCCTGACGTTTTATCCACCCGACTGGGATGACCCCCTATGTGTCGCCGGCACGGTACAGCGCGTTCTGATGAGGGGTCGTACCGGCGGGGGAGGGCCCGTCGGCATGGGGATCGGCTTCGAGGCATTGCGCAACGATGAACGCCG
>CBDUCC010000503.1:0-2528 GCA_965365555.1 uncultured Myxococcales bacterium
CCGCCGGCGGTTTCCGGAGAGTAATGGACTAGCTCCCGGGCCTCCTCGGCGGCCTCGGGTTCTCGTCGTTCGAGCGCGGCGAGCAGCGCAGTCGCGTCCTCCTCGTCGAGCTCTTGTAAGAGGTCGACGCGATCGTCGGGATCCATCTCCGCAAGCAGCTCAGATGCGCGGCCGGTATCGATCCTGTTGAAAACGACGACCTGGCGGTGCGGAGACAAGCGCTCGACCACGTCGGCAGCTATCTCGGTGGGAAGCGCCCGAACCAGAAGAACGGCTTCCCTCGTCGACAGGTCTTCGAGCAGCTCGGCGATGTCTTCAGGGTGAATCTCCGAGACGGCTTCCCTAACGGCCTGCGGGCCCGCCGCGATCGCGTCTTCGAGATCCGGTCCGATGAGAGGCGCCAACCGCATTGCGGCGGATTGTGGCGCAGGCGGCCCAGGGCTGCAGCTAAAAAAAGATTGACCTACGCAGGCTGGCGCTTCGAACGAACGCGGATGTTGAGCAGCTCCACCATCAGCGCGAAGGCCATGGCGAAGTAGATGTAGCCTTTGTTGATGTGTTGGCCCAGGCCTTCTGCCGTGAGGAGCACGCCGATCAGCAACAGGAAAGAAAGCGCGAGGATCTTCATCGAAGGATACTTGTTGATGAAGTCACCGATCTGCCTTGCGAACAGAAGCATGACCCCGATGGCGATGATGACCGCGGTGACCATCACCTCGATGTGCTCGGCCATTCCGACGGCCGTGATCACGGAGTCGAGCGAAAAGATGATGTCGAGGACCATGATCTGCCCCACGATGCCCGGTAGCCCGCTGAACCAGCCCTGAATGTCTTCTTGCTCTTCTCCTTCGACTTTCTCGTAGATCTCCTGGGCGCTCTTCGCGATGAGAAAGAGGCCTCCGCCCAGCAGGATGAGGTCACGCCCGGAAAACGACTGCCCGAGCACGGCGAACAGAGGATCGGTCAGGTGCATCACCCAGTTGATCGTCAGCAGAAGCGCGATCCGAGTGAGCATGGCCCCGAGTAGACCGAGCCGATACGCGAGTCCCTGCTGCTCGGCGGGCAGGCGTGAGGCGAGAATCGCGATGAAGACGATGTTGTCGATCCCGAGTACGATTTCGAGCGCGGTCAGCGTGAGCAGCGCGATCCATGCGTCCGGGTTCGTGAGGAGCTCGAGCATCCGCCCGCGTTGTAGCCTGCCTCCGCCGTTTTCGGCAAACCCTCTTGGCAGCTCCAGGGCCACGCGGTACCCCCCGAAGATGGCCCATCAGATCGACACCATTGCAGCCCATGCGGGGCGGGTCGGAGATGCTGCGGGACTTCCCGTGACATCGCCGATCTCACTCTCTACGACGTTCGTTCAGGCAGCGCCCGGCGAGTACGAAGAGCATGCGTATAGCCGTATCGGCAATCCGACTCGCGACGCGCTCGAGCGGACCCTCGCGAGCCTCGAGGGCGGTGTGGGCGCTGCGGCCTTCTCCTCGGGCTGCGCGGCCATGCATGCGGCCCTGCAACTTCTGGGGCCGGGTGGTCATCTCGTGGCCTGCGCCGACATCTATGGGGGCACGTATCGGCTGATCGAGCAGCTGGTCGGTCCCATGGGTATCGAGACCTCCTGGGTCGACATGTCCGATCTCCGAGCGGTCGAGCAGTCCGTGCGGAAGGGCACTCAGATGCTCTGGATCGAGACTCCCACCAATCCGCTTCTCCGGGTGTTCGACATCCGTGCGCTCTCCGATCTCGCCCGGGCGTACGACGCGATCACGGTGGTCGACAACACCTTCGCAACGCCGATACTCCAGCGGCCGCTTGGGCTCGGCGCGGACGTCGTGGTCCACTCGCTCTCCAAATACCTGAACGGGCATAGCGATGTGCTGGCCGGTGCGCTGGTGTCCAACGAGGAATCTCTTCTGGAGCGCGTTCGATTCATCCAGCGCGCCGGTGGCGCCGTGTTGTCACCGTTCGACGCCTATCTCGTCGCACGCGGCATCAAAACCTTGCCTCTTCGCATGAAACGCCATTGCGAGAACGCCCTGCGCCTGGCCACCTGGCTTGCAGAGCATCCGCGCGTCGAGACCGTCTACTACCCCGGTCTCTCGAACCATCCTGAGCACGAGCTCGCCTCCCGACAGATGGGTGCCTATGGCGGCGTCGTGTCATTCGTCGTGCAAGGGGGCCTCCAGGGCGCCGGCGAGGTCCTTCGCCGGGTTCGGCTGTTCTCGCTTGCGGAGAGCCTCGGCGGGGTCGAATCACTGATCGGACAGCCCGTACGGATGAGTCACGCATCCATGCCTGCGGACGTCCGCAGCGCTCGTGGCGTCCGAGACGGGATGATTCGGGCCTCTGTCGGAATCGAGGCGTTCGAGGACCTGAGGGACGATCTCGATCAGGCTCTCGCCGACCCCTAAGTTGCGACCGATTTCCGGGCTCGCTACCCTGAGACCGTGGATTTGGGGAAGAACATCGGGGCACTGGCCTGTCTGCTCGCACTCTGCATGTCGATTTCCTGTGCGGAGTGCGGCGGAACC
>CBDUCC010000504.1:0-2527 GCA_965365555.1 uncultured Myxococcales bacterium
CAACTGTTAAACCTGCTATCATAAGCAAATGAAGGAGCCGGTGGAGGAGCAAACGGTCTGGGTCACCAGTGGTGACGCGGGTGACGAGGAGGTGAAGACCTGGACCACTGACGACGGCGAAGTGATCGTGATCAAGGGTGACTGCAAGCTGGAAACCATCGGCGAAGATGGTGAAAACGTGATGGTCCAGGTCCATGGCTGCGGCGACGGGGACATCCACAAGGTTATCCAGATGGGCGGCGAGCCCGTGCAGCGGACCTTTCTCGGCGTGGGGCTGAGCAGCCTGACCCCGGAACTTCAGGTGCACTTCGGCTCATCCGAGGGCACCGGGATCATGGTCTCCAGCGTGGTGGAGGGGAGCCCGGCCGCCCGAGCCGGGTTGACCTCGGGCTTCTCAACACCAGCGTCGCAAGACGTCCCGATGCCTGCCGACGCCCCCCTTTTTCCGTTCGACAACAGCTACGCGCGCCTACCGGAGCGCTTCTTCGCGCATGTGATGCCGACCCCGGTCGCCGAGCCTGAGCTGATCCGCATCAACCATTCGCTCGCCCGCGAGCTCGGCCTCGACCCCGAGCGCCTGGCGTCTCGGGAGGCGATCGAGGTGTTCGCCGGCAATCGGGTCCCGAAGGGTGCCGAGCCGCTCGCCATGGCATACGCCGGCTTTCAGTTCGGCAACTGGGTGCCGCAACTCGGTGACGGCCGCGCGATTCTGCTCGGTGAGGTCGTCGGCCGCGACGGCGTTCGTCGCGACATTCAGCTCAAGGGCCCCGGCCGCACGCCGTTCTCTCGAAACGGCGACGGCCGCGCCGGCCTCGGCCCCGTGCTCCGCGAGTACATCGTGAGCGAGGCGATGCATGCCCTCGGCATTCCAACGACGCGTTCGCTCGCCGCCGTCACCACCGGCGAGCGCATCCTCCGCGAGACCCCGCTTCCCGGCGCCGTGCTCACCCGCGTTGCGCGGAGCCACATTCGCGTGGGTACCTTTCAGTTCTTCGCCGGTCGCCGCGACGTCGAGGGCATTCGCTTGCTCTCCGAGCATGTCATCGCCCGCCACTACCGCGACGCCACAGAGGCAGAGAACCCCGTGCTCGCGATGTTCGACGCCGTCGTCGCTCGCCAGGCCGAGCTCATCGCCCGCTGGCAACTCGTCGGCTTCATCCACGGCGTGATGAATACCGACAACACTTCCATCGCCGGCGAAACCATCGACTACGGCCCCTGCGCCTTCATGGACGACTACCACCCGGACACGGTCTACAGCTCCATCGACCGCATGGGCCGCTACGCCTACAGCAACCAGCCGCCCATCGCCCTGTGGAACCTGCGCGGCCTCGCCAACGCGCTCTTGCCCGCCATCGCCCAGCACCTCGCAGATTCTGAAAACCCAGAAGACGCCATCGCCCCCGCGACGGAGGTCCTTCAAACTTTCCCTGACCGTTTCCTTGGCCACTACCAACAAGGCATGCGGGCCAAGCTCGGACTGCAGCTCTGCATGGAAGGCGACGAAGAGCTCGTCCAAGAGCTGCTGACGCGCATGGCCGACCACCACGCCGACTTCACGCTCACCTTTCGCCGCCTGAGCGAGCTCGACGACGCGCCTTCCGAAGCCGACCGCTCGGTCGGCGTGCTGTTCGACGAGCCGCTCGCCTTCGAGGACTGGGCGGTTCGATGGCGCAAGCGGCTCGCCACCGAGCCGCGCCCATTTGCGGAGCGCCGAGCTGCCATGCGCGCGGTCAATCCAGCCTTCATTGCGCGCAACCACCGGGTCGAAGAGGTCATTCAGGCTGCGACAGGGCAGGGCGACTTGGCTCCCCTGCACACCCTCCTCGACGTCCTCGCCACACCCTACGAAGACCAGCCCGACCACGCGGAATATGCTCGCCCTCCGCGCCCCGAGGAAGTCGTCCACCAGACGTTCTGCGGCACCTGAGCGTGCATCGCGGCGCGACCGGTGACTTCCTGGCCCCCCGGTGATAGCGTCGCGGCCGTGGTGGTTACGGTTCTCTGGCTCCTCGTGGGAGTCATCCTCATGTGGATTGCGACTCGGCAGACGCGTGCGCAACCCGTGCGGCGGGCCATTGCCGCGGGCATCGGTGTCGTTCTCGTCGTCTCCGCGCTCGGCCTCATCGTTTTCGACCTTCGCGTACAGCGCGGCGTCGCCCGCGCCGAGGCCGCTTTCGAAAGTCAGCACCCCGAAAAGCTCGGCGACATCGGTACGACCAAAACCCTCAGCGTCCTCCCGCTCGTCGACTGGCATACGAGCGACCCGGCGCTCCAAACCGAGATGGGGGTCTCGTACCTGGTCGAAACCGACAGCCATCGGATCCTCTTCGACGTCGGCCACAACGCCAAGCAGTCGAGCCCCTCGCCCTTGCAGGCGAACATGGCGGCCCTCGGGCTTGGCACCGACGACTTCGACACCATCTTCATCTCCCACAACCACTTCGACCACGTCGGCGGCACGCGCGCCAACGACGAGGCCACCTTCATGCTCGGCCTCGACCACAAGCCTCTCCCCGGCAAACGC
>CBDUCC010000505.1:0-2523 GCA_965365555.1 uncultured Myxococcales bacterium
GGCTCCGGCAAGCTCCACGCAGGCTCGCCCGTCCGCCACACTCTCCTCGGCTTCTACCGAAAAGCCAGCCCGACCGTCAGCGCGCGGCCCCGCGGAGCCGGCGCCCCTCATCGAGCTTCGGGTGGACCCCCCGGATGAGCCTGCGGACGATGTGATCATCGAGGCACCGCTCCGTGGCTCGGTGCCTGACCCGGACGACGAGCTGATCGTCCCGTCCTCTTCGCCGTTCAGCTTGGATGCTCGGATGTACCCCACGCTCGCGAAGCTTGGCCGCAATCTCACGGAGATGGCCTCCCTCGGGCGAATCGACGAGGTGATTGGTCGGGACGCGGAGATCGAACGACTCCTCGATGTGCTGGCGCGGCGGCGCTCCAACAACCCGATCCTCGTCGGTCCTCCCGGTGTGGGCAAGACCGCCATCGTCGAAGGGCTTGCGCGGCGGCTTGCTCTCGGCGGGGAGGGCGTGAAGGGGCTAGAGGGGACCATCGTGATCGAGCTCTCCGCCGGTGGTTTGGTCTCCGGCACGGGCGTTCGCGGGGCGCTCTCCGAACGGATGCGCCGTCTTCAATTCGAGGTGAAACGCGCAGACGGAAAGATCGTTTTGTTCATCGACGAGGTGCACGCTCTTTTCACTGGAGGCGACTCGCCCGACGATCTCGCTCACGAGCTCAAGGCGTCGCTCGCACGCGGCGAGCTTCCCTGTATCGGCGCCACGACCGACGTCGAGTATCGCAAGTACGTCGAGCGCGATGCCGCCCTCGCTCGCCGGTTTTCGCCCATTCACGTTGCCGAACCAAGTCCGGAAGACGCCGTGGAAATCCTCCGAGGGATCGCCCCTCGCTACGAGGTGCATCACGGTATCGCGTACGACGAATCCGCCGTGGACTCTGCCGTCGAGCTTTCGGTTCGGTACATGCCCGAGCAGTCACTTCCCGACAAAGCGATCGGCCTCATCGATCTCGCCGGCGCTCGGATGCGTCGCCGAGGCGGTGCCGTGGTCGACCGAGAAGCGATCGCGCAGGTGGTTGCCGAGAAGGTTCGCGTGCCGGTCGAACGGCTCCTGGTCACCGACTCGCAGAAGCTCCTCGAGCTGGAGTCACATCTCGCCGAGCACGTGGTTGGTCACGGCGAAGTCATGCAGCGTGTCTCGGACGCGCTTCGCAAGGGGGCTGCCGGGTTCCATGGTCACCGGCCTCTGGCGACCTTTCTTTTTCTCGGTCCGACGGGAGTGGGCAAGACCGAGACCGCACGTGCACTGAACGAGCTGTTCTTCATGGGGTGCCCCATGACCCGCATCGACATGAGTGAGCTCAGCGAGTCGCACGCGGTCGCCAAGTTGGTCGGAGCGCCTCCCGGATACATCGGACACGATACCGGAGGTCAACTCACCGAAGCGATTCGTCATCGCCCCTACCAACTGGTGCTTCTCGACGAGATCGAGAAAGCGCATGTGGATGTCTTGCAGTCGCTCCTGCCACTTCTCGAGGACGGACGCCTGACGGACGGAAAGGGCCGGACGGTCGACTGTACGCACACGATCGTCGTGATGACCTCGAACCTGGGAGCCTCCGAGTCGGTCGGAGGATCGACGGCGATCGGATTCCGCGGAGCTTCGGATTCCGACACAGGTGGCATGTCGGCCGCGGTCGCCGCGGCGCGGCGAGCGCTTCCTCCCGAGCTTTGGAATCGCCTCGCCGAGAAGCTGTTCTTCGGGCCTCTGAGTCGCGTCGAAGTTGCCGAGATTGCCCGCCGCATGGTCGACGGTGTGTCACGGCAGCTTCGGGAGCGGCACAGCGTCGACCTCGAGATCCATGCGTCTGCGATCGATGCGCTGGTGGTGCTTGGAGGCTACGACCCAGAGCTTGGCGCCCGACCCATGCGTCGCGTCATCGGTCGCCTGATCGAGGCTCCGCTTGCGGCAGCAATTCTTGCGGGCGAGTTCGAGCCCGACCAGCGTATCGTCGCACGTGGCGACGGCGACGGAGTCCGCTTCGAAGCCGCCGACGGCTCGGTCGAAGCCGCGGAGTGAGCTCAGCGAGACCGGAGGTCGAGGATCGCCGACGCCTCGCGCTTCGAGAGCCCGGCTGCCCGGGCACAGCGAACGATCACGGGGAGGACTGCGTCATAGGCCGACAGCGCGCCCCGATGAATGCGACGAAGCCCACTTCGGTGCCTCGCGATCGTCGCAGGCTCTCCCCGTGCAACCGGGCCGGTGAGCGCATCGGGCAGTCCGAGCTGTTGGACGTTCTCGCCGACGGTGCGGAGCAGTCCGCCGATCGCGCGCTCGGCCGCGCGACGCTCGAAACCGAGGCGGATCAGTACCTCGACCGAGGCGAACGCGAGTCCCACCGCTCCATTCGCGGCCATGGCCGCGGCGGCGTGATACGCGGGATCTCCAGACGAGGCGACGACTGTGTTCTCTCCGCAAGCGGAGGCGATAGCCCGGCTCGCGCGGACTGCGGCTCGACGTCCGGTCAGGACGAAGGTGGTGTACTGGACCAGCACGATCAGGAACAGGCCCAG
>CBDUCC010000506.1:0-2520 GCA_965365555.1 uncultured Myxococcales bacterium
CCGGGCAGAGCTTGCTCCGGCGTCGGCATCCGGAGCTTCTTCTCGGTGCTGAAGAACATGGCAGGTACATAGAGAATCCCCGGCTCGATCGGAAGGGGGCGAGCCGCCGATTGGCGTTCCTTCGCCAATGGGATAACCAGAGGGGATGGATCTCGACCCGATCGAGGATATCGCTCGCCGCCTCTCGCGCTGCGAGAGCGTTCTTTTCGTCACCGGTGCGGGAATTTCGGCCGACTCTGGCCTGCCCACCTACCGCGGCATCGGTGGGCTGTACGAGCGAGCGGACACCGACGAGGGGATCTCGATCGAGGCCGCACTTTCCGGCGCGATGTTCCAACGGGACCCGTCGCTCACCTGGAAGTACATCCATCAAATCGAGAGCGCTTGCCGCGATGCAGGTCCCAACCGTGCCCATGAAGCCATCGTCGAGCTCGAACGGCGGTTCGAGCGCGTCTGGGTGCTGACGCAGAACGTCGACGGGCTGCACCACGCGGCCGGCAGCAAGAACGTCATCGACATTCACGGTGACGTTCACCGCCTCCGGTGCACGCGCTGCGGGCATCGTTGGCGAGTCGTAAACTACGCAGCTCTGGCAATCCCTCCGAGTTGTCCGCTCTGTGACTCTTTGGTGAGACCTGAAGTCGTTCTGTTCGGCGAGATGCTTCCGGTCGATCGCAGCCGCACCTTGCAGTCACAGCTCATGATGGGCTTCGATGCCGTGTTCACCATTGGGACGACCAGCGTATTCCCCTATATTGCCGAGCCCGTACTCGATGCGAAGCGACGGGGTCGCATGACCGTAGAGATCAATCCCGGTGCCAGTGAGGTATCACAGTTGGTGGACTATCGGCTCCGGACCGGTGCGGCGACGACGATGGATGCCCTTGTCCATGCTCTCGATCGTGCTTAGGCTCCGGTGGCGATGGGGGATCGCACCAAGCGTTACCGATACGACGACTCGTATTCCGAGTCCGTCTCGCTGGCCGACGGCCGCAAGGTGTCTCTACGTCTGGTTCGACCGAGCGATCGAGCCATGCTTGCCGCGGGGTTCGAACGTTTGTCTCCCGAGTCTCGCTACGCGCGATTCATGACGCACAAACCCAGGCTCAGCGAGCGTGAGCTGACCTACCTGACGGAGGTCGACGGTGTCGATCACTTCGCCATCGGGGCGATTCGAAAACACGTCGTATCCGCAGCCGAGGGTGTCGGAAGCGCCCGGTTCGTCCGCCTTCCCGAGCTATCCGACGTTGCTGAGCCTGCTGTGACGGTCGCGGACGACTACCAGGGCAACGGGCTCGGGACGATTCTCCTGCAGCGCTTGATCGAGGCAGCGTGGGAGCGCGATGTCCGCTGGTTTCGGAGCGAGCTTCTCGCGGAGAACACGGCGTCGCGGCGAATGATCGAGTCCCTCAGTCCGGAGGTTCAATTCCGTGCAGGCGGGGACGGAGGCCTGATTGCGACGATTCCCGTACCCGAGCCGGAGCAGACTCCTACCGCTCCTGGATTCTTCGTCGGCACTCCCGTCCAGAAGCTCCTGGCCTACGCGGCCCGGGCGAGCATCCGGGTTCGCCCGAGAGTCACCCAGCCGCCAGAACCCCCTCAGGACACCTGAACGGGAAACATCATCGGAGCGCGGACTTCGGCCATACGCTTTGCATCAGTGAGCGCGCCGACGATGCGAAGTGCAAAGGGAAACGCGGTGCCCGGACCTCGGCTGGTGATCAGATTTCCGTCCGCCTCCACCGGGTGTTCGCTGTAGTCGCCCCAATCGACGAGTAGCGATCGCACGCTCGGGTGGCTCGTCATGCTTCTACCGCGGAACACTCCATGAGACTGAAGCGCGATCGGTGCTGCACAGATCGCCGCCACCCACCGGCCCGCACGGTCTTGGGCACGAAGTAAGTCGCCGACCCTATCCGATTCGGCGAGGCGTTTCGCTCCCTCCGCGCCACCAGGGAGAACCAAGACATCGAACTCGCCGTCGACTTCATCGAGCGCGACGTCAGGTGTGATGATCACGCCGCGACTGCACCGAACCGGATCGCGACCATCCAGACCGGCGACCGTCACGTCGATTCCTCCGCGGCGAAGCACGTCGATGCTGATCACCGCTTCCATTTCTTCCGCTCCCGTTGCCAGGACAACCAGGGCCTTCGGTTGGTCGCTCATTTCACACCCTCGCAGTTTCTCGAAGGATCGGCTTTGCAGATCGCGCCTATTCGCTCGCGGAGCGCTCCCTCCAGGTCGCTGAGCCCTAGCCCCTTGGCGAGGTCGATGGCTGCGGCGGGGCTCACGCGGTCCACGACGAACGCCGCGAGTCCGATCAGCGCCGCCGAGCGTTGACCGCTCAGGCAGTGCACCACCGCGGGCAAGGCGTCCTGTGCGTTCAAGGCCTTGCTCAGACGCCGGGCGTTCGTTTCCGTCAATCCGGCTGGGCCTGGAACCGGAATCGAGACGAACTTCATCCCGAGTCGTTCGACCCGAGCCTGCTCGCCTTCATCACCCGTCTCGGAGGCGGTT
>CBDUCC010000507.1:0-2516 GCA_965365555.1 uncultured Myxococcales bacterium
TCGTGGTCCCACACCGGGCCTTCCCACTTGCGCAGGCCCTTGGTCCCGAGGGCCAAATCCGCCAACCTACACCGAGCTGGATGAGACCATCGTCTTCAACTCTGTTGCAGAGAACGAGGAGGCGATGCGGGCGTTCGGAGTGACGCAAGAGATTCGGCAGCTGGGCAAGGGGAAGTTCCGATGCGACGTGGCCGTCCGCAGCACGGCGCACGCAGTGCTCGTTGCTGACCGCTTCAACAAGGCCGTCACGAGCTATCTCGAGCCGCGCGTGGGTCAGGTCTGCGTCCTCTTTCCCCGAAGCGCGAGCGGGAGGTTTCGTTCGTCGGGAGAGAGCATCGCAAACGACAAGATCGTGATTGTGCCGGACGGCTGTGGCACCGACATCGTCGCTCCCGACTTGTGCGGCTCGGAAGCCATGGCTATTTCGTACACCAGATTCAGGGAAATGGCCGAAGCCCTGTGTCCAACGTGGGTTGCTCCAGAACGCACGGCCGTCATCGGGGGCGACGTCGCCGGCCTCGACCGATTGCGAAACGCGATGCTCGAGCTCATCGCCCATCCAGAGCGACCCGCAGACGATGAGCAGGTCGAGAATCTGATTGCGGCGACGGTCGCCTGGATGGGGAGCTCCTCCAACGGCGGAAACATAGCCTTTTTTGGGGCTCGCAGCCGCGTCGCGAAGCTCGCGAAGGAGTTTGTCGAAACGCACTATCAGGACAAAGTGCGGATTGAGGACATCTGCCGTTTCACTGGGGCTGGGGCGCGGACCCTTCAGCGCTGCTTTCGCGAGTATTACGACTTGACGATCACTGACTACCTCAAAGCAGTGCGCCTCGATTCGGCGCGTCGCGAGCTGGCTGCGGCCGATCCGGCGGAGCACAAGGTTGCGAGGATTGCGCTTCGCAACGGGCTCACGAACCTCGGGCGGTTCTCAGTGGAGTTTCGCAAACGGTTTGGCGAGCTACCGAGCGAAGCGCTCGCCGCGCGACCAAGCCGAAGGCGTTGAGCGCGTAACTCATGCTCCTCGAGGTCCGATCCAACCTGTTGCTCGTGCATTCGCCCATGGACCAGGCGGGCCGCAGCTACTCGGTCGGACGCATCGACGCGCTCAAACGCGACGAAGCCCAAGGCTTCCTCATCGTCCGACGCCGGGTGACCCCCGATTGGAGCGTCTTCCCAAGCGGAGCAATGAGCTTCTACTTCTGAGGAGCTGATGAGGATGAAGTGGCGGGGCGCTGGTGTGATCACTGTGCTGTCGGTCGCGCGAGCTCGAGCAACGGGTCGGGAAGAAGCTCAGGGCGCGGACCCGCCGGTGCGCCACAGCCACAAGGCAGCCAAGGCCATCACAACAGCCTCCACAGCGACCAGAAGCCATTGCTTCGGGACTGTGCCGTCGACCAGTAGGCCGAGGAGGCGTGCCGCAAGTGCGCCGAACATGAAGTAGAAGAGCGCCGAGGGGATGCTCGTTGACCAGGGTCGAAGCGAGGTCACGGCGATGAAGGCCAAGCCCACCCCAAGCACCATGCCCGCACGAACTCGACGCTCGACCGCCTCGAAGACGTCGACCGGTGGCTGAGGGCCCCCGGTGAGCGGGCCAAACCAGTTCGGAAAGGCAGCGGCTACGACGCCGACGACCGCCAAAACAATCCCGAAGATGCGAAATCCAGACATGCGCCCATAGCTCTATAGCTGCTCGGTCTGACTCAACTCAATCACTCACGTTACTTGGTGGAGGCGGTGGGAATCGAAGCAAAGCGCTCGATGCGCGGATCTGGTTTCCTATAAGCGAAACCGCGCTCAGGCTTCCGGTTCGATACTCCCCAAGAATCCAAACGAATCACTTCTGCGTGATCAAAGGTCACACAAGAAAGGTCACAAGCGACGAGACGCACACCTGCGTCCCGCTTGCGTCGCTCCGCCTTGGGCTCGCTGTTCGCGGGCTGCCGAATCTCGAACCGAAAGGACACCGACATGATCTACATCCTTGGACTCATCGCGATCTACATGGGCCTGGTCTACGCGACGGGCGGCGTGCGCTGACTCCGTCGCTTTCAAGGAATTGCCGAGGAAAGCCCGTCCAAAGAACACGAGCAAGACGCGTTACCGGACATTCTTATGTACACCGACGCTGAGCTAGTGAGTGGGTAAGCCGGATCGGCTAGACATGTTGGTCGCGGGCGCAGCCTAGATGGGGTCTGCGCACGCTGCCAAGGCCCGCGCCTCGCAATCGCCAGCCGTACAGTCGTTGTAGACGCTCTCGCATGAGTCCCGCTGATCCGAGATCTCGCAGTTGTCACACACGTTCTTTGCACTATCTCCGCAACCTGCGATCGAGAACGCAGCAAGCATTGACGCAATCGCAATGAGCTTTCGAAATGTCATCTCCACAATCTCCGTTTCTCGGTGAGCCGACGGGGCCACGTGCGCAACCGATCACGTACCAGATCTCAATGTGTTATGCGAGCGACGAGTAGGCGCAAATCGTGCGCGTCAAAACCAACCTTACGACCATGAAT
>CBDUCC010000508.1:0-2506 GCA_965365555.1 uncultured Myxococcales bacterium
ACCACCGGTGCCCGAACCGCAGGAGCCGCCCGTGCCCGAGCCGCCCGCCCCACCGCTGCCGGGATCGCCGCCCGTACCGGCCGTGCCGCCGTCGCCACCGTTTCCGCCGGCGCCACCGTCACCGTCCACGCAGTTCACGGGAACCGTCCAGCCATCGATGCAGTAGACAAAGCCGTCGTCGGAGACTTCGACGGTGAGCATTTCCGACGACGCACCCTCGCAGTTGAACACCGTCGCAGCCGCGCTCGGATCGTCGAAGGAGCCGCCGCTGGCGGTCCAGCTGTACTCGAAGTCGTCGCCCTCGCTATCGCTTCCGAGGGCGCTCACCTCGAGCGCAAAGCCCGAGGACGTCTGGAGCGGTGCAACGATGACCTTGTCGAGCTCGGCACAGATGTTGAGCTTGCCGTTGACCCGTACGCCGCCGAACTGCTCGCTGCCCTTGCAGTTGAGGATGACATCGACCTCGGTGCTCACGCCGGCGCCCACGTCGAAGGTCGACGAACCGCCGCACATCAGCGAGCCGTCGGCTGAGCTCGCGACCATGGTCACCAAGTAGTCCTCGCCAGCCGGGATGCCGAACTGCTCGACCGATGCCGTGGCACCCGGAGCACTCGTGTTGATCGTCCCGCCCATGGGCATCATACCGTTGCCGGTGATCTCGTACTCGACCTGGTCGATGACCGTGCCGTCGGCAACCTCGAGGTTGATCCGCAATGCCGTCAGGCAGTCGGTCTTGTCATCGGTGTCGTTGCCGCTGTTGCAGCCAACGAGCACTACGGGGAGAACGAGTGACCAGGCGAACGCCTGAAGCAAGCTCCGAATCGTCATGTTGTTCCTCGGTAGGTCGCTCGACCGGGGGGTTCGGGGGGCGTCGAGCTATGCTGCCTGCGCAGTCGGGCCAGTGTACTCCGAAAAGGGGTGGCTTCGTCAACGGCGACCTCTCATCATTCGAGCGATTTCTTCTCGGAATTTCCCGGGCGGGCCTCTATTTGTGAGCTTGTTCACAGATGCACCTGCCACTACCTATGCACCGGCTATGAATCACCTCTTGCCCCTCGACGGAATGCGCTGTCTGGTGACTGGCGGCGGCGGGTATCTCGGACGAAACCTGGTGCATTCGCTGCGGGCGAAGGGCTGCCCGGTGACGGTGCTCGACAGAGCCCCCTGTCCCGAACCTCAAGACGGGGTCTGTTGGGTGCAGGGCGATGTTCGAAGCCGCGCGGACCTGACCCGGGCCTGCGACGGGGCCCAGACCGTATTCCACACGGCTGCGCTGATCGAGGCATTCACGCATGCGCGCCGTTCGGTTCTCGATCGGATCGAATCGGTGAACGTAGGTGGCACGAAGAACGTGATCGCGGTCGCGCGGGCGCAGGGGGTTCGGCGCCTCGTTCACACCAGCTCGATCGTCGCATCGTTCTGCATGGATGCAGCCGGGGGAGACGAGTCGGCGCCGTACAGCACCGAACCCGACTCGTACACGGCAACGAAGGTACGGGCGGAGCAGGCCGTGTTGGAAGCCGACGGCAAAGACGGCCTCCGCACCTGCGCGATCCGGCCCGGAGGCATCTACGGCCCCGGCGAGCGTTTCACCTATGGCCGTCTGGTGCGGGCGCTGAAACGCGGAATTCCTCTGGTCGTGTTCGGCGACGGCCGAGCGAAGCTCGACTACGTTTACATCGACAACATCGTCGACGCGGAAATCCGAGCGGCCGAGCGCCTCGTCCAGGGCTCGCCGGTCTGCGGTCGAGCCTACTTCGTGAGCGATGGGACGCCGATCAACGCAGGGCAGTTCAGCATCGAGCTCGCGAGGAACATGGGTCTCCACGTGCCCTTGGTGCGAGTCCCCGACCGGGCCGCGCGTGCCGCAGGCCTGCTGCTCGAGCGGACCTACCAGGCGCTCGGAGCGCCGAAGCCGCTCTTCACGGTCGCCAACGTCAAGCTCTGCGACATCGACCACTACTTCCGGATCGACCGAGCGAGGCGCGACCTCGGCTACGAGCCGCAGGTCGACACCGAAGAGGGGCTTCGGCGAACGGCGGTCGAGGCGCGCGAATACTACGACAGCCTCTGAGGGCTAGCGCGACCGGGCGCGCTGTTCTATCTCGAACGGCAGATGGTTCTCAGCGAACAACAAGCGATGATTCGCGACGCCGCCGCCCGTTTTGCCGAGCAGCGCCTCGCTCCGAATACCCGAGCCTGGGAGGCGGCAGGCGCGGTCGACCCGCAAGTGCTTCGCGAAATGGGTCGACTCGGCTTCATGGGGATGACCGTCCCCGAGAGGTACCACGGCGCAGGCCTCGACTACGTGTCCTACGCGCTTGCGTTGATCGAAATCGCCGCGGGGGATGGCGCAGTCTCGACGATCATGAGCGTGAACAACGCGCCGGTCTGCGCGATCTTGCAGTCGGTTGGAAGCGAGGCGCTCCGCGAGCGCTACCTCAAGCCTCTGGCCGCAGGCGAGATGATTGGCGCTTTCGCCCTCACCGAGCCACAGGCGGGCTCC
>CBDUCC010000509.1:0-2506 GCA_965365555.1 uncultured Myxococcales bacterium
GATCCGCGCACCGTGCCGCTGACTTTCGACACGCCGATGCGCTTTCGATACGAAACCGGCACCTCGCGGTACGGGACGCGCTGCTGCGCCGCCTTGATCTGCATCTCGACGGTCCAGCCATAGTTGCGGTCCATCATTTGGAGCGCCTGCAGGGTGTCCCAACGGATCGCGCGAAAGGGGCCGAGGTCGGTGTACCGGACACCGTAGAGGAGGCGAAGGGCGGTGCTCGCGATCACGTTGCCCACTCTTTGCTGTGGACTGAGCGCCCCTCGCGTTCTTTGCCCGGTCGCCCGAGACCCGATCACCATGTCCGCTTCGCCGTCGAGGATCGGAGTAACCACCGAGGTGAGCTCATCGGGATGATCGCTGTAGTCGCCATCGAGGAAGACGACGATGTCGGGCGCATCGGAGGTGAGGTGAGCGAGGGCCTTCAAACAGGCGGCGCCGTACCCGCGCTCCGGCTCGTGCACGACCTCGGCACCGAGCTCGGCGGCAACGGCAGCGGTCCCATCGGCGGAGCCGTTGTCCGCTACGACGACGCGGCGGACGGGTGGACGGGGGATGTCGCGTAGGACGTAGGGAAGGGCGCGCTCTTCGTCGAGAGCGGGGATGACTACGTCGATGGTGGGCGCTTGGGGCACTGTGCGCGAGCTTAACCTGATCGCGCTACCCGGCCACCGACGGTAGTGCGAGCCCGCAGGGCGAAGCCCGGTGCGAATGCGCCGCCAAGCCCAAGCGAAGCGTAGGGTGCGGAGGGAGGACTACGGGTGGGGGTGGGCGGGTCGGATGTTACAAGCGCTTCGAGTAGTACTCGATGACCAGGTCGATCTCGAGGGGGAAGGGCACTGAGTCTACCTTTGGCAGGCTTTTGATCGTGGCCGTCTTCTTGCCCTCATCGAACTCGATCCAGTCGGGGCGCGCGAGACGCACGTCCTCGAGGGAGGCGTCCACGGTAGCGAGGTTCTGGCTTCGCTCGCGGAGACTGATCACCTCACCTTCGCGAACTCTGTAGCTCGGGATGTCGAGGCGCTTGCCGTTGACGAGGAAGTGGCCGTGGCAGACCAGCTGACGCGCGGCGGGAATGGTCGGCGCAAACCCGGCGCGGAAGACCGCGTTGTCGAGTCGGCGCTCCAGGAACTCGAGGAGCTTGTCGCCGGACGGCTCCTTGCTGTGCACCGCCTCGCGGTAGAGGCGCATGAACTGGCCCTCGTTGAGGCCGTAGTTGTAACGGAGCTTCTGCTTCTCGAGCAGCTGCTTCTTGAAGTCACTCATCTTGCGGCGACGCGCCGACTTCGGCCCGTGCACGCCGGGGGGGTACGGGCGATCCCACATGCTCTTGCGGGAGAGGCCGGGCAGATCGAGCCCGAGCGCACGCATCCGCTTTACCCGTGGTCCTGTGTATCGAGACATGTTTCCGTAAGCTCCTGGCGCGAAATCCCTGGGCTTTTCCCCGGTCCGCGCGAGGCGGCCCTTATACTGCCTTCTACGGGGGAGGCAAATCGAGGACAAAAGCGGGGGCCTCGGCTGCGGCAGCCGGGTAGCTCAGGGCCGAATTTCCCTGTAATCAAGGGCGATGGGGGACCCTCGAACCATTCATTTCGTGTCGCTCGGGTGCGCCAAGAACCGCGTCGATACCGAGGTGATGCTCGGGGTGAGCGGCCAGTCGGGCTTCCAGATCGTCGAGGACCCCGCCGAGGCCGAGGTGATCGTCGTCAATACTTGCGGGTTCATCGGCCCGGCCAAGGAAGAGTCGGTCGAGACGATCCTGGAGATGGGGACCCACAAGGAAGCCGGCACCTGTAAGAAGCTCGTGGTTGCCGGCTGCCTTTCACAGCGGTACCCGGATGAGCTGGCGAGCGAGCTTCCCGAAGTCGATCACTTCCTCGGCAGCAGTGACATGATGAAGCTCGGCCGCGTGCTCGCTGGAACCCGCGAGCGAATGCTGGTCGGTAACCCGGCTCAGTACACGATGCGTGCGGACGACCCGAGGGTGCTGACCGGACAGACCCATCGCGCCTACGTGAAGATCGCCGAAGGCTGTAACCGGGAATGTAGCTTCTGCGCAATCCCCACGTTTCGAGGCAGGCAACGCTCGCGACCGATTGTGGATCTGGTGCGTGAAGCGGAGCGACTCGCAGCGGCAGGCGTGGTCGAGCTGAATCTGATCAGCCAGGACACGATTGCGTACGGCCGCGACCTCGAGAAGCGGGAATCGCTCGCGGAGCTGTTGGCGGCCTTGGCCGACGTCGATGGAATCCGATGGGTGCGCGCACACTACCTCTATCCGGAGACACTGACGGATCCTCTCATCGAGGTGTTCTCGCAGCACGACAAAGTGCTCCCGTACATCGATATGCCGCTTCAGCACGCGTCCGACTCGATGCTTCGCGCGATGCGGCGCGGGCACGGAGGGGAACGCAGTTACAAAGGCGGCGAGCGGGGGCGGCGCGCAAGGACCGACATGGTGTTTCGGACGACGTTCATCGTGGGCCACCCAGGAGAGACC
>CBDUCC010000510.1:0-2505 GCA_965365555.1 uncultured Myxococcales bacterium
CGTCGGATCCGAACCAGGCGCTTGG
Source organism: uncultured Myxococcales bacterium (assembly GCA_965365555.1). GTDB lineage: Bacteria > Myxococcota_A > Polyangia > Polyangiales > Houyiibacteriaceae > SG8-38. Next base: position 26 of record CBDUCC010000510.1, read on the forward strand.
CGTCGGAGGCGCCCTCGGTCGGCTCTTCCGGCTCGGCCTCCTCGGCTTCAACCGCGCCTCCGGCTCCCGCATCGTCGGCTCCGGCATCGGTCGTTCCGCGATCCAAGTCCGCCGGTGCCTCTGCATCGGGTGCGAGCTCTTCCTGAGCGGAGACGCTGGCTTCGCCGCAGACGACGAGCAAGGCCGTCGCGATGGCCCAAAGCAGGGCGCCTTTGCACTTCATACGAGCATCATAGTCGAGATCGAAGCTCGGCAAGGGCGCGTTTCGGGGTCATCGTCAGTGCCCAGGGCGCCAGGATACTCGGCTCCTCCGCGGCCGAGCGCCATTCCGCAAGGAATCGAGATCGCGGCCACATGCTGGCGCCGAAGCGCGCCAGGTGCTCGGTATGGACCTGGCAATCGACGATCCGATACCCCCAGCTCGCGAGATGGCCGAGCAGGGTCGTGAACGCCACCTTCGATGCGTCGGGCTCGGTGGCGAACATCGATTCACCGGCGAACGTGCGGCCCAGAGCCACTCCGTAGAGTCCGCCGACGAGCTCGCCATCCCGCCAGGCCTCGATGCTGTGCGCATAACCCAGATCGTGGAGGCCGAGATAGCCCTGTTGCAGCTCTTGGGTGATCCAGGTGCCCTGCTGGTGGGGTCGCGGCATGGCTGCGCAGGCGGCGATCACCTTCGAGAAGGCCCTGTCGGCAGTGACCTCGAGTTCGCCGCGGCGAATCACTTTGCGAAGGGAACGGGAGACGTGCGCGCTCGCCGGATGGAGCGCGAAGCGTGGGTCGGGCGAGAACCAAAGCAACGGGTACCCTCGTGCAGGCCAAGGAAAGATGCCTTGCCGGTAGGCGAGGAGCAGTCGCTCTGGACTCAGATCGCCGCCAACGGCGACGATTCCTTCCTCGTTCGCATCCTCGGGCGGGGGGAAGGAGAGCTCCTTGTCGAGTAGGTACACAGGCATCGCCAGGGCCCCGTAGGCTAGCGCACTCGAGTGGGGACGTGTCGAGCCGAGAGGCTACGCGTGGGCCGCAGGGCTGTTGGTGTCATGGAAGCTGAGGACGATATCGTCGCCCTCGACGTCTGCGAGAGCGGTGCCGCCTTCGGTCAGGCTGCCGAACACCATCGCCTCCGCCAGAGGCTTCTTCAGCTTCTGTTCGACCAAACGTGCCATCGGTCGTGCGCCCATCTGTGGATCGTAGCCGTGCTCCGCCAGCCAGTCGCGGGCGGCTTGGCTCAGCTCGAGATGGATCTCCTTGTCCGCGAGCATGTCGCCGAGCAGTGCCACCTCTTTGTCGACCACCTTGCGGATGACGTCCTTCGGAAGCCCTTTGAAGTAGACCACCGCGTCGAGCCGGTTTCGGAACTCCGGGGTGAAGATTCGCTCGAGCGCCTGGCGCGCACGACCGCTGGCGAAGCTCTTCGGCTCTTCAGCGCCGCCGAAGCCGACGACTTTCTCCGACGCCTCGAAGGCGCCTGCGTTGGTCGTCATGACGAGCACGATGTTGCGAAAGTCCGCCTCCCGCCCGTTGTTGTCGGTGAGCTTGGCGTGGTCCATCACCTGCAGGAGGATGTTGAACATCTCTGGGTGTGCCTTCTCGATCTCGTCGAGGATGACCACGGCGTGCGGGTGCTTTCGCACGGCGTCGGTGAGCAGCCCGCCCTGGTCGAAGCCGACGTAGCCCGGAGGCGCTCCAATCAGCCGGGAGACCGAATGGCGCTCGCTGTACTCGCTCATGTCGAAACGCAGAAGCTCTACGCCCATCACGCGCGCGAGTTGCCGTGCCAGCTCCGTCTTGCCGACACCGGTCGGACCGGCGAAGAGGAAGGAGCCGATCGGCTTGTGGTCGGCGCGAAGGCCGGCGCGCGCGAGGGTGATTGCGCTCACGACCTTTTTGACAGCATCGTCTTGGCCGAAGATGACCTTCCGAAGATCGGGGCCGAGCTCCTTGAGTTGATCGCGCTCCTTCGCACTGACCGATTCCACCGGAACGCGGGCCATCTTGCTGACCACTCGCTCGATCTCCGTCACGGTGATGCGATGGGTGCGCTCGCCTTCGGGACGCATTCGCTCGAGAGAGCCCGCCTCGTCGATCACGTCGATCGCCTTGTCTGGAAGGAAGCGGTCCACGATGTGTTTCTGGGCCAACTGAGCGGCGGCCTCGATCGCTTCGTCGTCGTACTTCACGTCGTGGTGCTCTTCGTAGTACGGCCGGAGTCCCTTCAGAATTTCGACCGTGTCTTCCAAGCTCGGCTCGTGGACCTCGATCTTCTGGAAGCGCCGGGCAAGGGCCCGGTCGCGGTCGAGATGCTTGAAGTCGGCGTAGGTCGTCGAGCCGAGGCAGCGAAGCTTCCCCGACGCAAGAGCGGGCTTGAGGATGTTCGACGCGTCCATCGAGCTGCCGGTGGTTGCTCCGGCGCCGACGATGGTATGGATCTCGTCGATGAAGAGGATTGCGTTGTCGAGCTCCTGCAGGCGCTTCATCAC
>CBDUCC010000511.1:0-2501 GCA_965365555.1 uncultured Myxococcales bacterium
TTCGGGAAGTGAAGGTTAAGGGATGAGTAGCGGGACCAGGGGGCGGGGCGAGGAGCAACGAGTAAGACTTGGCGCAACGCGGAACCTGGGCAACTCTGCATCGAGATATCGGCCGATCCGTCGGATGAGCGAGGTCGAGCCGCACAGCCGGACGCGACCTACGGGGTCCGATTCATTCGCGCACTCACACCCTGATGCAGATCTACGACCTCGACTACGATCTTCCTCGAGAACTGGTTGCTCAGCAGCCCGTCGAGCCGCGCGACGCATCGCGCCTGCTTCTCGTCGATGTGGCCTCTGGCTCGATCGCGGACCGCCGGTTCACGGAGCTTCCCGAGCTGCTACCGCGCTGCCTGTTCGTCTTCAACGACACTCGGGTCTTCCCTGCTCGGCTTCACGGCCACAAGGAAAGCGGCGGGAAGGTCGAGATCCTGCTCCTTCGCAAGCTCAGTGACGGGCCGGATCGCTGGCTCGCGATGGGCCGCTCCTCCAAAGGACTGCGTGCCGGTATGAGGCTGTCGCTCGGCGGAGGGAGGCTACTCGGCCGTGTCGAACGAGCCCTCGAGCAGGGACGACTCGAGATCGCCCTGGTCGCCGACTCCGACGTCGACACCGTGCTCGACGCGGTCGGCGAGGTGCCGCTTCCCCCCTACATCACACGAGACGCCGAAGAGGCCGACCGTTCCCGCTATCAGACCGTCTATGCGAAGAAGAGCGGTGCCGTTGCAGCCCCGACCGCAGGCCTTCACTTCACCGAGAAGACACTCGCAACTCTTCGCGCCGTCGGGCATGAGACCGCGTACGTGACCCTTCATGTCGGCCCGGGCACGTTTCGCCCGGTGCAGACCCATCGTCTCGATCAGCACGACATGCACGAAGAGGCGTATGAGATCCCGGCCGAGACCGTCGACGCGATCGAACGTGCGCGGCTGGAGGGCCGCCCCGTGGTAGCGGTCGGCACCACCGTCGTGCGGACCTTGGAGGCGGCGGCTGACGCGAGCGGCCGGGTGCGCAGCGGCATCGGGGAGACTCGTCTCTTCATTCGACCACCGTATGAGTTTCGAGTAGTCGACCACCTCGTGACGAACTTTCACCTCCCTCGTTCGACGCTTCTGGCCCTGGTGATGTCTCTGGCCGGGGTGGAGCTCACGCGGCGCGCATACCAGCATGCCATCGATGAACGGTATCGCTTCTACAGCTACGGTGACGCGATGCTAATCCGAACCGGGCCGCGATGAGTCTTCCCACCGCGGGCTTCGGGTTTCGGGTTGATGCAGGCGATGGGGTTGCACGCACGGCAGTGTTTGAGACGCCCCGCGCCCTCATCGAAACCCCTGCGTTCATGCCGGTCGGAACCCAGGCCACGGTGAAGTCGCTCAGCCCCGACGAGGTGGCCTCCACCGGCGCAAGGATGATCCTTGCGAACACGTACCATCTTTGGCTGCGTCCCGGTGCCGAGTCGATCGCGGCCCACGGAGGCGTCGTCGGCTTCATGAAATGGCCGCACGCGCTCTTGACCGACAGTGGCGGCTACCAGGTTTTCTCTCTCGCCAAGCATCGAACGATCGACGAGGACGGCATCACCTTCCGCTCGCATCTCGACGGAAGCCTTCATCGACTCACGCCGGAGGAGGCGATGCGCGTGCAGGCGCTGCTCGGATCGGACGTGGCGATGGTGCTCGACGAGTGCCCGCCAGGCAAAGCCCCCCGCTCCGAGATTGAACGAGCGATGCAACGCACCACGGCGTGGGCAACGCGCTGCCTCGATACCGAGCCGGCGCCCGGACAGGGACGGTTCGGGATCGTTCAAGGCGGGACGGCGCTCGACCTTCGCATGTCTCACCTGCAGACCATCGCCGCCCTCGACTTCGATGGAATCGCGCTTGGCGGTTTCTCCGTTGGCGAGCCTCCGGCGAAGATGTACGAGCTGCTCAGCGAGATCGCACCTGCGATGCCCGCAGACAAACCGCGATACCTGATGGGCGTCGGAACGCCCATCGATCTCCTGCGTGCTGTCGTCGCGGGCATCGACCTGTTCGATTGTGTCCTGCCAAGCCGCAATGCGCGCAATGGGCAAGCGCTTACCTGGGGCGGACGCGTCAATCTCCGACAGGCTCGGCACCGAGACGACGAGGGCCCGCTCGATGCCCGCTGCGACTGCTCGACCTGCACCACCTACTCGCGCGCCTATCTCAGGCACCTGATCAAGGCCGACGAGATGCTCGGACCCCGTCTCCTCACGCTGCACAACTTGCATTTCTACGGCGCGTTGATGCGCGAAGCGCGCGAAATGATTCGGCTCGGAAAGCTCCACTCGTGGGCCGACGCTACGATCGCGCAGATGCTCGGGGAGGACGAAGTTGGCAGCCCCGAAGGCTGACCGTCTGGCCAACGAGAATCGATTGACGCCCCCAAGGCCGCGCGGTATGGCCGGACCTTCCGAAGGGTAGGGGCATGACACAGATCAAACGCGCACTGGTATCGGTCTCGGACAAGACGGG
>CBDUCC010000512.1:0-2493 GCA_965365555.1 uncultured Myxococcales bacterium
AGGCGGTGAAGACCCACCTCGCCGATCATCCGGGCATCGAGATCGTCACCTTGGCGCGTTCCAGCGTCGAACCGGAACGCGGAATCGGTGTTCTTCTGACGAGCGATAGCGAGGTGAGCCCGACCTTCGTCGAAGAGATGCAGTCCGTTGTTCAGCAGGCACGGGGCGAGACAATTCCCGTGGAGGTTCACGTCTTTCGGTCCGCGAGGTCTGAGTAGAGACGCTGTTATCGATCGAGGGTGAGGTTGCTCACTTCCCGTATCCTGCGCACGTACTCTCTCCGTCAACTTGAAGGGTAGGTACGCGTGTCAGATCGTGGTTCGGACGTGAGAATTCTCGCCGCATTCCGGCGGGCTTCACCGGTTCGGAAACATTCGACGTCGGTATGGATACCAGCTCGCCGGTAGCGGATGGCTACTTCGAACAGGCACCCTTCGCGTTCGACGGGACGATCGAACGCTTGCACTTCAAGAACCTGTCGGACCGCAAGCAGGAGACCACCGGCGTGCCTGACGACGGACGGGCATAAAGATCTCGACCTACGCATCGTGAAGGCCGCGCTGGCGCTCCACGCAAAGAGGCGCCTAGGGTTCGGCTGCAAGGCGACGGTAGCGGATCGGCTCCTCGCACTTCCGGCAAAGCCGGTACGCGTCTCAGTCGAATGCGGACGGAGCGCGCTTGCACTGCGCCAGGCGAATCTCTGCTTTGCGGCGCGTCGCCTTGGCTATGGCTTGCTGCTGCATGGCATCCATGCGCGACAACCGACCCACCGAGAAGATCCTAACCGGGACGAAGACAACTAATGCCAGATGTACCTCTGCATCGTGGAGTCGAGCAAGCCGGAGCGGACGCGAGTCCGTGGAGGTGCTCGATTCCTGATCCGCTGAATCCGGCCCCCGCAACCAGCAATTTCTTCGCTTCAGTTGATTCCAACCGTCAAGACACTTTGCGAACAGTACCTGAGACTCAGCTCCCTGGCCGGCCCTTCGGGACCGTCATCCCACATCAGGCCATTCCAGATCTCCGCGTCAAATACGCGTCAAAATCCAAGCGGCGGGAAAGCTTGTTGCAAGTCCTCCAAAAGCTGGGGATACAAACGCAGGTGAGCAAGGTGTCATAAGGGTAGTGGCGATGGTTTCTCCGCGACCGCGTCTCCAGGGCCGTCACCGTGTCGCGGCCTTCTTGTATGCCGGCATGGCTGTCGTCAGCTTGGTGCTTGGCGCGATCTACTTGTTTCGCGATTCGTTCATGCCGTATCACGCGGATGCCTTGAGCAAGAGTTGGGACGAGCTCGGCCCTGCGACTCAGACGCTCCTCAAGGCCCTCATGGAAGTTGCGGCCGGCGGCTGGCTGGCGCTCGGAGTGCTGGTCTTGCTGCTCGTCGCGTTTCCGATTCGGCGCGGTGAGCGCTGGGCGCGGCTCGCTGCACCCGCCGCCCTCTTGCTCTTTTACGTCCCCACACTGCTTGCCACCCTGAGTGTGCTTCACGAGACACCCGCTTCGCCACCTTGGCGCTTCAATGTGGTGGCGTGTCTGTGCGCGATGGTCGGCTTTGTTTTGGACGCGCCGTGGCGTTCTCATCAGACGAACTTCCGGTAGACCCGAGGATCGACTGCCGCGGCGCCAAGCATGCCGCCCGCGAGGGCCCCAGCGATGCCGGGGGTCATGACATCCTGGCCGGTCAGGAATAGGCCGGGGACTGGCGTACGAGCAGCGAGCGCCTCGGACAACATGCGGCGCGGCGTGGTTTCGACGCCGTAGAACCCACCCTTCTCGTGGCGGGTGAAGGCCGCGGTTGCAAGCGGGGTACCGAGCTCGCGGTAGACGACGAGCGGCGCGAGCGCCGGGAACTTCTCCGTGAAGAACGCCATCAACTTGGCCTCCACGTCCTGCTTGAAGGCTGTCCATTCGGCGGCGAGCTCGCCAGGCTCGCGGTCGGCGAACTCGGCCACCGAGGACCAGTCGGCCCACACCATCGCCTGGCCGGTGTGTTTGTTCGACGGGCCTGGGTCGTGCTCTGGATCTTTGAGCGACGGGAACGACACGAACAGCATCGGGATCGGGCTGCCGTCGGCGACCGCCCAGATGCCGTCATCGGTGTCCCAGTTCTCGTGGAACCAGTGGTTTGAGCGCGTGGCTCCGTGCCGGGCGATGTCCCCCTCGAAGCCGAGGTAGACTTCGAAGTGGCAGACCGCTGGCTTGAACGACGCGACCTCGCGGGCCCAGTCCTGCTCGCGAATGTCCTCGGGGAGCAATCGCTTCACCGTTTCGCCAGCACCGATTGCCGAGACGATGGCGGGCGCTTTGAATTCTTCGCCAGCGCTCGTGCGGACGCCGATGGCTTTCCCGTCTTCGAACAGAATCGCGGCGACGGGCGTAGCCGGGCGAGCGCTTCCGCCTGCCGCTTCGATCACCGGAACGAGCCCCGCGGCAATCGCGCTCGCGCCGCCCACCGGATAGCCCGCGCCCTCGAGGTAGTGGCGCATGATGATG
>CBDUCC010000513.1:0-2482 GCA_965365555.1 uncultured Myxococcales bacterium
GCGCATGAGGAAGAGTCGATTCAGTGAAGAGCAGAAGGTGAAGATGGTGCGGGAGGCCGAGCAGAGGCCGGTCGCCGAAGTCGCCAAAAAGCACGGGGTGAGCGTCGAGACGCTCTACGTCGGCGCGCATGCTTGCTTCTGAGCGTGGCTCGCTCGTCGCTTCACTACGAGTCCAAGATGGCGGTCAAAGACGCGCCCGTGGTTGCACGGATGCACGTGCACTCGGCGCGCTATCCGCGGTGGGGCTACCGACGTGTGCGCGTGTTGCTCGGCCGCGACGGCATCCCGATGAGCCCCGGGACGCTCCAACGACTCCGCGCGCCGGACGACTATCGGTCCGGAGCGGCGTTTCTGACGATTCGCGCCGAGGCCGACAAGGCCCGATATGAGCGCGAGGTACCGCTGACCGCGCGCGCTCATGAGGTGCTCGACGAGGTCTGCCCGAACGAGGGGCTCATCTTCCCGAAGTTCGCTTGGCGTCATCCGCTTCGTGCGGCGGCGCGCGCAGCGGGTCTCGAGCCCGACCGCGCTTCCAAGGTCAAGCCATACGACTTCCGGCACAGCGTCGCGACGGAGCTCACGGAACGCTCAGGGAACCTTCTCGGTGTCGGCTACCTGCTTGGACACCGCCATGCGACCACCACCAACCAGTACGTTCATGCGCGGCGTCGAGCGGCGGAGTCCGTTCTTTCGGGACACAATTCGGGACACATTGAAAGTAGTTTCGAGGTACCCGTGATCGGCGATCGAGCTAACCCCCCGACATCACTCCAGTGCGAGGGACAGGACTCGAACCTGCACGCCCTAAGGACACTGGAACCTAAACGGACGCAGGGGACCCCGCTTTCCGCGAATTCATTGGGGAAGGACGCGTCAGCAGACGTCATCGGAGGCAGTGAAAAGACTCATTCGGGACAAGTTGTCCCAGATGCAAGCGACGTCGCGACGATGTCGGAGGTGCGCGCCCGCGCGAAGGCGCTCGTGCAGCGCGTCGCCGAGGGAGGCGAGATTCCAATCGCGTCGTTGCGCGAGCTCGGCGATCTGGTGCTGCGTTCCGAGTTGGTTGCAGTCAGCCAACAGCTCCTCGATGGGCCCCCTGAGTTTGCGCTCAGAAGAGCGATGGAGCTTGCGGGTTTGGTCTTGGCGGCAGTGGCTCACAACGACCGCGAGGAACAACGGGAGGCAACCAAGTGAAGCGGAACCGGGCAAGGAAGCGAAAGTCCCACATGGTCTCCTTTCGGGTCGACGAGGATTACCTGGCTCGGCTCGACGCGCTGGCGCGGCAGACCAGCTATTCGCGTGCGGAGGTACTCCGCCGCTGTCTCGTAGGCGCTCCCCTGAAAAGCACCGTCGATGCACAGGCGTTATCCGAGGTTGCGCGCGTCCACGCGAACCTCAATCGCCTCGGCGGGCTGCTCAAGCTCGCGATCCGCGAGGCCGCGTAGGACCCAACGACCCACCACCCGCTGAACCTCGAGCTCATCGACTCGCTCATACACGTCCGAAGGGCGGTGAGCCGCTTGGCAGGGCGGTGATCGTTCGGCACCAACGCGAATCGCTATCGAACAAGGGTTTCCGACACTTGGTCCGCTACATCCAGGGGCGAGCCACCAAGCCACGCGCCACTTGGTTCCACGCCGCCAACCTTCCGGGAGTCGGCGGGAGAGACGACCTCGAGCTCGCCTGCAAGCTCGTCGACGCCGTCCAGGCGCAGAACACCCGAGCCGGGACCAAGCGCACGTATCACCTCGTCATCTCACTTCACCCCGACGATCGGCGCCTCGAACGAAAAGAGCTTCAGCAAAGTGTGGAAAGGCTTGTGGATACTCTGGGGTTCTCCGAGCACCAGTACATCGCAGCGCGTCACGACGATACCGATCACGAGCACATCCACGTCGCGATCGACAAGATCCATCCGGAGACCTTTCGGATTCACTCGCCCGGTTGGGACCACCAGAAGCTATTCACCGGGGCCCGGGCCCTCGAGTTGGAGCTCGGCCTGACGCCGCCTCGGCCGAGGACGCGCGACCGCGAGAGGGTTCCGCAGCGGGCTGCGGACTGCGAAGCGCACCATGGAATCGACAGCTTCGCGCGCTGGGCCCGGGAAAAGCTTCGGCCTGCTTTGCGGACGACCGAGTTGCGCAGCTGGGACGACGTGCACGACGTCTGCAGCCGTTTTGGCGTAGTGATTGGCGCGCACGGCAACGGGCTGGTGTTCGAGGACGTAGAGCGCGGCGTACGGGTGAAGGCTTCGTTCGTGGCTAGAGAGCTCAGCAAGGCGCGGCTCTGCGAACGGCTCGGAGCGTTTCAGTCGGCGTCGGAGCGACAGCGAGAAGCCGCGCGCGAGGCGTCTCATCGGTACTCACCGATGCCGGCGCGGGCGTCGCAGAGCCTGTGGAAGGAGTACGAGCAGGCCCTCCAAGAAGCCCGGGCCGGTCGTGAACGCGACTGGGCTCGCTATCGAGATACTGCGGCTGGCGAG
>CBDUCC010000514.1:0-2479 GCA_965365555.1 uncultured Myxococcales bacterium
CCGGGCGGCGCCGGCATGTCGAGCTCGAAGTCCATGACGCGGTGGTAACGGTTGAGCCCGTTCCACAGGGCGACCGTGATCGCCAGCTCCGAGATCGCCGCATCGGTGTGATGCTCCTTCACCGCTGCCAAGGTCTCCCATCTCTCGCTGCTGCCGCAGGGCCAAGCGGAACGCCGGGAACGTGCGCAGAAGATGGTCGCTCAGATGGACGCGGAGGGCTTTGGCGCCTGCACCAATCACGGCGAGTGCGAGGCCGCATGTCCGAAGGGCGTGAGCCTCCGATGGATCGCACGCATGAACCGGGACCTCGTGCGTTCGATGATTCGAACGGACAAGCCGGTGGAGTCTCGGACGAACGCCTGAGGCGAGCGACACCGCCCGTTCAGGGCCGGCGCAACTCGTAGAGAAACCTCCCGACAATCGCGATCGTCGCGAGGGATACGAGGATCAAGGTAGCTACGGCGTACCGCTGTGCGAGGCCCAACAGGGCGTCCCAGTTGTTTCCGACCAGGTAGCCGACCGCCATGAGGATCGCGTTCCAGACGAGGGCAGAGATGCCGCCGTAGAGGATCACGGGACCTGCGGGCATCTTCGAGAGACCGGCGCCGACGAAGAAGAACGCACGCAGCGCGGGCAGGAACCGGTTGACGGCGAGGTACATCGCTCCGTGGCGTTCGTATCCACGACGCACTGCGTCGAGGGCGCGCGTCGCGGTCGGCGTCTTCAGGAAGCGCGGCCACTGGTCCTCGTGGTTTGCGAGCCACACCCCGAAGCCCCAGGCTACGAAACCGCCTGCAAGCGCGCCGAGGGTCATCGAGAGATACACGGCAAGCCAATGCAACTGGGCGCGCACGGCTAGCGCGACTGCAAACAGAGCAACCGTATCGCCTGGGATCGGTGGAAAAACATACTCGACCCCGCTCGAAGCAGCGACGAGCAGGTAGGCCCAGTGCCGTGGGCCGTCCTCGAGAGTGCGCAGAAATTCGTCAAGCACTGACACAACACATAGGCTTCGAATCGAAGCCGGTCTAGTTGAGGTCGGCTCGACATCAGCGCTTCATGGGTCACCCTACTTCAGTACAAGGTTAGAATCGTGGCGAGCGCAGATCCTTTGGTGTCGATGTTGCAGCGTCCCGGGGCACGGGTCGAAGACGTCGCTCTCTTCCTCGCCAAAGAAGCAAACCCTTTGCTCGACGAGCACGCACTGCGTCGCGCGCTCGACGGGCTTGGCGCAGAAGCCTTGATACGGCGCGGGCTCCGTTCGACGCCGGAACGTGACGGTCGCATCCTCGCCGAGCTGATGTTCGAGGAGCTCGGGTTTCAGGGCGAACTCCAGGACTACCACGACCCCCGCAACAGCTATCTCGACAAAGTGATGATGCGGCGAAGAGGCATTCCGATTTCCCTCTCCGTGTTGACGATGGCCATCGGTGAGCGGGCAGGCATGGACGTCGAAGGGGTCGGCTTTCCGGGACACTTCCTAGTGCGCGTTGGCGGTCCAGGCGGCGTTTACCAAGATCCGTTTCATGGAGGCGAGCTACTCGACGGCGAAGGCCTTCGACGCTTGGCGGCTCAGTTCCTCGGTGCCGAGATGGCGCTGCACCCGAGCTACTTGGAACCGGTCGACTGCCTGACGATCAGCATCCGGATGCTCGCCAATCTCAAGAATGCCCATCGACGTCGAGGCGATTACGCCCGCGCAATGCTTGCATGCGACCATCTCGTGGAGCTCACGCAGGCGCCGGAGCATCGCAGAGATCGCGGCCTGCTCGCCCACGCGCTGCGAACGTACGGCGCCGCCAGCGAAGACTTGGCCGCGTACCTCGAAGCTCGCCCCAACGCCAAGGACGCACACCTGATCAGCCTGGCGCTCGAGGAAGCCCGCGAGCAGGCCGACCTCGTGCTTCACTGAGCGATCGCCGCCCACTTTACAGACGCCGCTCACGTGCCATGAATGCGCCCGACCGGTAGGACCGATGTCGATCGAAGCCCTGAAATCCTTGTTTCTTCCCGCGCTCGCCGAGCTCTCGGCCTATCGCGTTCCCCCAGAACCGCCGGCGGTGAAGCTCGATGCCAACGAGAGCCCGTTTCCCTTGCCCCCCGAGGCACGCGCCAAGCTGGCCGCGGTGATGCACACGACCGACATGAATCGCTACCCCGACGGGAGAGCCACGAAACTCCGCGAAGCACTGGCTTGGGGCCTCGGGGGAAGCGAAGGCGAGTACGTCCTCGGCTCAGGCTCGGACGAGCTGATCGCCTTGATGGCGACCGCCCTTGGTCGGCCGCGGCCGGGCACGGAGCAACCGGTCGTTCTGTTCCCCGAACCGACGTTCGTCATGTACGGCATGACCAGCCGCGCGCACGGATGGAAGCCGGTAGCCGTTCCACTCGACGAAGCCTGGGACCTCGATGCCGATGCGATGGCGTCGGCGATCGAAGCCAATCGACCGAACCTCGTCTACTACGCCACTCCGAACAA
>CBDUCC010000515.1:0-2472 GCA_965365555.1 uncultured Myxococcales bacterium
CCTCGCACGACGTCGTCCAGCGCGTGCGACGCGCGCTCCGACAGCGCTCTGTCGGCCATGCCGGAACCCTCGATCCGCTCGCGACGGGCGTGCTCGTCGTTGCGGTGGGGGCGGGCACCAAGCTCGTCTCGCATCTGCAGTCCGACGACAAGCGATACGAGGTGACTATCGCACTTGGAACGGCAACCGACTCTCTCGATGCGGACGGCAGCCCGACGGAGAGCGCGCCGGTTCCCCCGCTCGATCGCGAGTCGGTCGAGCGGGCTCTTCAGCCCTTCCTCGGGCGACATGCGCAGCGCGCTCCGAAGCTCAGCGCCATCAAAGTCGGGGGCAGGCCACTTCACCGGCGGATGCGTCAGGGCGAGGACGTCGAGGCCCCGCTTCGCGAGGTCGAGCTTCACGAGGCGAGCGTGCGTGCGCTGACGCCGAGCGAAATCCGCTTGGGTGTTCACTGCGGCAAGGGCTTTTATGTGCGCTCGCTCGCCCGTGATCTAGCCCAGGCGCTCGGGACCGTCGGACACGTCAGGGAGCTTCGGCGAACGGCGAGCGGGCGCTTCAGGATCGAAGCCGCGATCGAAGGGGATGGTCTCACTCGCGAAGGGATCGCGCGTCGACTCCTGCCTTTGCGGGAGGCCTGCGGGGCGTTGCCGCGGGTCGACCTCCGTGACACCGGGGTTTCGCACGCGCGCCATGGGCGTCCGATCGCGGCCGACTGCGTTCTAGGCGATGCCTGGAAGGACGCTCCTTTGGACGCGACGCTGGCCTTGTTCGCGCCCAACGGGGAGCCGGTGGCCTTGGGCCGCCGGGATGGCGATCGGCTGCGGGTGGTCCGAGGATTCACGACCTTCGACGAGGCCGTGGTAAGCCCCTGACGTGGATCAGGTCCGCTACTTGGTCATCGGGGCCGGCGTCAGTGGTCTCGCGTTCGCCGATTGGCTCGACGACCACGACCATCTGATCGTCGAAGCGGAGCCGGAGATCGGCGGATACTGCCGCACGGTCCGTCGCGACGGGTTCGTCTGGGACTACTCCGGCCACTTTTTTCATTTCCGCCATCCCGAGATCGAGCGCGACCTAGTCGGACGAATGGGAGAGCAGCGGGTGCTTCGAGTCGAGCGCCAGAGTCGCATCTGGTACGGGGACGGACTGATCGATTTTCCGTTTCAGAAGAACATCCACCAGCTCCCAGAGCCCGAGTACGAGGAGTGCCTCGCCGGGCTCCGCCAGCGACCCGAGGACGATGGCGGAAGCTTCAAGGACATGCTTTACGCGCGCTACGGTCGGGGCATCGCCGAGAAGTTTCTGGTCCCGTACAACGAGAAGCTCTACGCCACGAATCTCGCAGCGCTCGATGCCGACGCGATGGGCCGCTTCTTTCCGCACGCGAGCCTCGACGAGATCCTCGCCTCGTCCGAGAAAGCCAGGAGCGAAGGTTACAACGCGACGTTCACCTACCCGGAGGGTGGCGCGATTCAGTACATCGAGGCCTTGGCGTCGGGTGTTCGCGCTGATCGGATCGCGCTCCAAGAGCGCGTGACGGGCATCGACATGCGGGCGAAGATCGCGAGGACCACGCGACGAGAGATCCGTTACGAGGTCTTGGTGAGCAGTGCGCCGCTCGACCGTCTTCTCGGAATATGCGGAGTAGGGCACGATGCTTCGGTCTTCAGCCACAACAAGGTCTGGGTGCTGAATCTCGGCTTCGACCGCAAGGGCCCGAGGGGCGTGCACTGGATCTACTATCCGCAGCGAGATCTCAGCTTCTACCGGGTCGGGTTCTACGACAACATCTTCGACACGCGGCGGATGAGCCTCTACGTCGAAGTTGGGTTGCCCCATGACGCCGATCCCGACGCGGACGAGCGCGGTGCGATGAAGGCCCGCGTGCTGTCCGATCTGCAGACCTGTGGCGTAGTCACCGATCAGACTCTGATCGCCTCGCACGAGGTCTTGCTCGATCCCGCATACGTTCACATCACGAACCGCTCCATCGCTGAAGCGGCTGCGAAGCGCGAGCTTCTTGCCGCGCAGGACATCCACTCGATCGGTCGCTACGGGGCCTGGACCTATTGCTCGATCGAAGACAACATCGTCGAGGCAAGAGCGCTCGCCGAGCGGCTCAACTTGCCAGCTTGAGCCCGACGATCCCGGTGATGATCAGGCCGACGAAGAGGAATCGCGCCGGTGTGGCAGCTTCGCCGAAGACAGCGACTCCGAGCGCGAAGGTGCCGACGGCGCCGATCCCGGTCCAAACCGCGTAAGCGGTGCCCATTGGTATGGTTCGCTGGGCCAGCAGGAGAAGACCGCCGCTCAGGGTCATGCAGGCGATCGAAAAGAGGATCCACCGCCATTGGAGACCTTCCTCGGCCATCCCGAGCTTCAGGCCTACCGGCCAGCCCCATTCGAAGACCCCGGCGACGAGCAGCTGAATCCATGCCATCGCGGGAGAGTAGTCGATGGGACGCCAAGCTT
>CBDUCC010000516.1:0-2466 GCA_965365555.1 uncultured Myxococcales bacterium
GTGCTCTCCTCGATGAGCGCGCGGCGTTCGTTGAGCTGCGGGTACACGTCGCCCATGTCGTCGACGACCCGAAGCGCGCAGTGGTGTAGGAACGCCTCACCGATCCCCAGGCGGTGCCCGTGGCGAATCGCACGACGCATGACACGGCGGAGCACGTAGGCGCGGCCTTCCTTGTCAGGGAAGATGCCCTCGGAGATCAGGAACGCCGTCGTTCGAGCGTGGTCCGCGATGACCCGCATGCTGATGTCGTCGTCGGACTGACTTGCACCATAGCGCTTGCCCGAGATCTCGGACGCGAGGTCGACGATCGGTCGCAGCAGATCGGTGTCGTAATTGCTCAAGACCCCTTGTTTCACGACGGCGATCCGTTCGAGGCCAGCGCCGGTGTCGATCGAAGGAGCCGGCAAGGACTCCATCCGGCCATCCGCGTGACGCTCGAACTGCATGAACACGAGGTTCCAGAGCTCGAACCAACCTCGGCCGTCGGCGGCCGGCTCTTGTCCGAAGGTGCCGGGGTCGATGTCGTCTAGGCCCAGGCAATAGTGGATCTCCGAGCAAGGGCCGCAGGGTCCGGTGTCGCCCATCTGCCAGAAGTTGTCTTTGGCGCCGCAACGGATGATGCGCTCGCTCGGGAATCCGGTGACGTCCTTCCAAATGGAGGCAGCTTCATCGTCCGCCGGGGCGAGCCCGTCTTCGCCGCCGAACACCGTCACCACGAGCCGCTCCGGATCCAGGCCGAGCGTCCCCGTGAAGTAGTCCCAGGCAAAGCGGATCGCGTCGCGCTTGAAGTAGTCGCCGAACGAGAAGTTGCCGAGCATCTCGAAGAACGTGTGATGCCGCGCGGTCACGCCCACGTTCTCGAGGTCGTTGTGCTTGCCGCTGATGCGAATGCACTTCTGGGACGAGGTTGCGCGTGAGTAGGAGCGGTGCTCCTTGCCCGTGAATAGGTCCTTGAACTGCACCATTCCAGCGTTCGCAAACATCAGAGTCGGGTCGTTGGGCGGCACCAGGGGGCCCGAAGCGACGCGCTCGTGATTGCGTTCGGCGAAGAACCGAAGAAACGATTCACGAATTTCAGCGGACGAGGACATTCAACGCGCTTGCTAGCGCTTGTGCAGCGCCGATGCAACGCCTGTGCTAGTCCATCGGTCGTGCTGACGTGCCTTCGCGTTCGGAGCTTCGCCATCATCGAAGCGCTCGAAGTCGAGCTCGACGGAGGCCTCAATATCGTCACCGGCGAAACGGGGGCCGGAAAGTCGATCTTGGTAGATGCTCTTCAACTGGTCCTCGGCGCCCGAGGCCGGCCCGAGGTCGTTCGTACCGACGCGGAGGCGGCCGAAGTCGAGGCCCTCTTCGATCTTTCCGATGATCCGGTCACGCTCAGCGCGGTGCGTGAGCTTGGAGTGGAGACCGATGGCGAGTTGCTGGTACGCCGGGTCGTGACCGCGGCGGGAAGGACGCGCGCGTACGTCAACGGCCGACTCGCAACGCTGGCGCAGCTCAAGGAGGTCACGAAGGGCCTCGCAGATATCTCTTCCCAGCACGAGTACCACTCCCTCGCCGATGCCCGTCATCATCTGGGCTACTTGGATGCGTTCGCCAAGCACGGTGCGCTGCTCGAGGAGGTTCGTGCGGCCCATGCCGGGCTCCTGGATGCAGCGACCCGACTGGAGGCCGTGGTCACCGAAGAGCGCGGCCGAATCGAACGTGAGGATCTACTTCGCTACCAGGTGAGCGAGATCGAGTCTCTTCGGGAAGTGCTCGAAGACGAAGAGGCGCTCGCCAGCGAGCGTCAGCGTCTGAGGCATGCGGAGAAGCTCGGCACCGCGGCGGGCGAGGCCGAAGCGCAGCTTTACGCCAATGACGATTCGATCTGCGGCTCACTTTCGCGCATCGCCCTGTCTGTTGGGCAAGCGGCGACGATCGATCCGGGACTCGAGCCAACAGCCTCTCAGATGCAGGATGCGTTGGTGCAGCTCGAGGACGCGGCGGCCGAGCTGGGCCGCTACGCCCGCGACCTCTCGTACGACCCAGCACGGCTCGCCTCGCTCGAAGAGCAGCTCGACCGGGTCGTGCGAGTGAAGAAGAAGTACGGAGGCAGTGCGGAAGCGGTCCTCGGCCATTGCGAGCGAGCGGCGGCGGAGCTCGAATTGCTCGGTCAGTACGAGGAGCGTCTCGACCGATGTCAACGAGAGGTCGACGAAGCGCTCGAACGTGCGTCGCGGCTGGCCCAGCAATTGCGCAAGAAGCGCAAAGCTGCGGCGTCGCAACTGAGCAAGGCAATCAGCAAGGAGCTGTCTTCACTTGGGATGGGCGAAGCCAAGGTGACGGTCGAGCTCGCGTCGCTCGAGGAGCCGGAACTCGCACAGCCGCTCACGATCAACGCGCCAAGCAAACCTAGAAAAAGAGTTTTCCGCTGTGTCATGAGCCGCCCGCCTCCGTTCCGCGCTATTGCCATCGTTGTAT
>CBDUCC010000517.1:0-2466 GCA_965365555.1 uncultured Myxococcales bacterium
CTCGTGTGCGTTCCGAGATCACGAACTTCGTAGCCGAGCTCGGCAGCGAGGCGGACCAGCTCCTTCTTGAGCGACAGCCCGGCATGATCCGAGCCAGCGATGAGCACGTTCGCCATGATTTGGGCGACTTAGCACCTCTGCCGCGGAGAGGCGACAGCCCGGCCTATCCGGGTGCCTGGAAGACCAACGCGCAGTTGGTTCCGCCGAAGCCGAAGGAGTTGTTCATCATCGCGCGCACGGGTCGCTCCTGAGCTTCGTTGGGCACGACGTTCATTCCCTCGGCCACGGGATCCGGGTCTTCCTGGTTGATCGTCGGTGGCAGGAGACCGTCACGCATCGCGAGCGTGCACAGAAGCGGCTCGAGACCGCCTGCCGCGCCGAGAAGGTGCCCGGTCATGCTCTTGGTACTCGAGACGGCGAGTCCGGCCCGCGCGTGATCGCCGAACACCTTCTGAATGGCGACCAGCTCACCGACATCGCCCATGGGCGTCGAAGTGCCGTGCGCATTGACGTAGTCGAGGTCTTCGGGGTTTAGCCGCGCATCGGTAAGCGCGAGCTTCATCGCGCGTTGCGCGCCTTCGGCTTCAGGCGCTGGCTGGACCATGTGATAGGCGTCGGAGGTCGCGCCGTATCCCACGATCTCGGCGAGGATCTCAGCACCGCGCGCGATGGCCCGCTCACGCTCTTCGAGTAGGAGGATGCCGGCCCCCTCCGCGATGACGAATCCGTCGCGACCTGCATCAAACGGACGGCTTGCGAGTGCAGGCTCGTCGTTCCTCCGCGAAAGCGCCCGCATCGACGCAAACGCCGCAACACCGATGGGGGTCACGGCGGCTTCCGCGCCGCCGGCCACTGCCGCGTCGATCTCACCGCGTTGAATCCAACGGAATGCGTCGCCGATCGCGTGTGCGCCCGACGCGCAAGCGCTTGTGTGGGTGTAGCTCGGTCCCTTGAATCCCCAATCGAGCGTGACTTGCCCCGGGGCCAAGTTCGAGATCACCGACGGAATGAAGTACGGCGAAACGCGCCGCGGCCCCTTCTCGAACAAGGTCTTGCAGGTGTCTTCGAACACCTCGAGGCCGCAGAAGCCCACACCGATGAAGGTGCCGACTCGCTCCTTCTCCTCGTCCGAGGGGTCGAAGCCTGCAGCGGTGATCGCTTCCTTCGTCGCGACGATCGCGAGCTGGATGAACCGGGCACATTCACGCAGGCGACGCTTCGTCATGTGTTCGAGTGGATCGAAGTCGTTGCACTCGCCGGCGATTTGCGATGCGAAGTCCGATGGGTCGAACGCTTGGATGCGGGCAATGCCGCTTCGACCCTTCGAAACGTTTTCCCAAGTGGTGGCGACGTTGGCGCCGCACGGGCTCACCGTGCCGAGGCCTGTGACGACTACGCGCTTCATCGGACGATCGACCCGGCTCGGCGCGAGGCTCAGGAGCTCGCGTTGGCTTTGATGTACTGTATCGCGTCGTTGACGGTCTTGATCTTCTCGGTGTCTTCGTCCGGTATCTCGATTTCGAACTGTTCCTCGAGCGCCAACACGACCTCGACGATCGCGAGCGAGTCGGCCTTCAGGTCTTCGACGAAGTCCTTGTCTTCCTGAATGTCAGCCGGATCGACGTCGAGTTTGTCCGACACGATTTCTTTGACCTTCTCAGCGATGTCCATCTGCTTCCTCCGTCACGCACGCTTCAGACGTGCATGCCTCCGTTGACCCGGACGACTTGTCCGGTGATATAGCTCGCTTCTTCGCTAGCCAAAAACACAACCGCCGCAGCGACCTCCTCGGGGCGGCCAATTCGGCCGAGCGGTGTCTGATCGATGATGCCCTGCTTGGCCGCGTCTGGCAGATCTGCGGTCATATCGGTCTCGATGAAGCCCGGAGCGACGGCATTCACCGTAATTCCACGGGAGGCGTACTCGCGCGCGAGCGTGCGCGTCATCCCCAAAAGGGCTGCTTTGGACGACGAATAGACTACCTGACCGGCGTTTCCCGATTCCGCGACCACGCTCGATACGTTGATGATACGTCCCCACTTCGCGCGCATCATCGGTCGTATGCAGGCCTTCGCACAGAACACCGCCCCATTCACGTTGGTCGCCCAGGTCATCGCGAGGTCTTTCTCAGTGACCCTCAACAAGAGCTGGTCGATTGAGATTCCCGCGTTGTTGACGAGGATGTCGAGCCGGCCGTGGCGCTCGGCGGCGTCCTTCACCACGGAATCGACCGACTCCGGGTCGGCAACGTCGAAGCCCAGGGCCTCACCCGAGCCCCCTGCCTCCTCGACACGACGGACCGTTTCGTGGGCGGCCTCCTCGTTCGAGCGATAGTTCACGAGAATGTGCGCGCCCGCCTCCGCCAGCGCCACGCTCACGGCGCGCCCGATCCCGCGCGACCCAGGGCAAATGGGCGCGATGCTCCGGGCCGAGCGTGTTCACGCTACCGAGCGGGCTGGTCTCGGT
>CBDUCC010000518.1:0-2458 GCA_965365555.1 uncultured Myxococcales bacterium
GGCAAAGCGCGCGTGGAGTACAAGCTCCGCGATTGGATCTTCTCGCGGCAACGATACTGGGGCGAGCCGATTCCCATCTACTTCCCGGTCGACACCGACGGCGATCCCCGCGAAGGGGCCGACTACACGATTCGTTACGAGGAGCCGATGGCGGTCGAGGAAAGCGAGCTGCCGCTACGTCTGCCGGAGCTCGAGGACTACAAGCCCGGGGAAGACCCGGCGGGCGTTCTCGCCCGAGCCCGCGACTGGCGCTTCTTTCACAAGGACGGGCAGTGGTACGCGCGGGAGACCAACACGATGCCGCAATGGGCAGGGTCGTGCTGGTACTACTTACGCTTCATCGACCCGCGCAACGACGAGGTGATTTGCAGGCCTGAGCTTGCCAAGCATTGGCTGCCAGTCGACCTCTATGTGGGCGGTGCGGAGCACGCCGTGCTTCACCTCTTGTACGCGCGCTTCTGGCACAAGGTGTTGTTTGATGCGGGCGTCGTACCGACGAAGGAGCCGTTCAAGAAGCTCGTCCATCAGGGGATGATCCTGGGGGAGGGCGGTCAGAAGATGAGCAAGTCGCGCGGCAACGTCGTCAACCCGGACGACATCGTGGGCGAGTTCGGCGCGGACTCGATGCGCGTCTACGAGATGTTCATGGGACCCCTCGAAGCGACGAAGCCGTGGAGCACGAGCTCCATCGCGGGCGTTCGCCGGTTCCTCGACCGGGCGTACACCGTGACGACACGAGCCGACGGCTCGGCGAAATCCGATATCGCGCTCAGTCGACTCCTGCACCAAACGATCCGAAAGGTTACGGACGACATCGAAGGGATGCGCTTCAACACGGCGATCAGCGCGATGATGGTGCTGACCAACGAGTTGATGAAGCTCGACCGGGTGCCGACGGACGCGCTGGAGGTGCTTGCGAAGCTCGTTCATCCGTTCGCGCCGCATCTCGGCGAAGAGCTCTGGGAGATGCTCGGCCAGGAACCCAGCATCCAGCGCCAGCCCTGGCCCGTGTTCGATCCGGCGCTTTGCGAGGAGGACGAGGTCGAGGTTCCGGTGCAGATCAACGGGAAGGTACGGGGGCGCATCACGCTGCCGAAAGACTCCAGTGAGGAGCAGGCTCTGGCCGCGGCCCGAGAGGCGCTGGCCAGCCAATTGCAAGACAAACCCTTCCGGAAGACGATCTGGGTCCCCAACAAGATCCTGAACCTGATCCTCTGAACGAGGGGGACACGAAGCCGCTCCGCATTCGCAACGATTCCCCACACTTGCGAACCCGATCGCGAATTCTTCCGGCGCCGCACTCACACAGCGGCAGATGAATTCGCAGTTGGGTCTGCATGCCCCTGAAATGCTTGGAGTTTTCGAGGCGCTTCGTGTCCCCGAGAGGATTAGCGGGCGGCGCCGCGCTTGAGCTCGGTGAGGACCAGCTTCGCGACTGACTTCAGCGTTTCGAACACGCCTTCGCCGGTTGTCGCAACGGCGCTGAAGTCCGGAACCCCGCTGGGGTTGAGCATCGCGCGCAGCTCGTCCACCGGGGAAACCGCGGGCATGTCGCGCTTGTTGTACTGGATGACGTACGGGAGTGTGTCGAGGTTGTAGCCTTGCTCCGCCAAGTTGGTCCGCAGATTGTCCATCGACTCGATGTTTGCCTCGGCACGGAGCATCTGGGAGTCAGCGACGAATACGACGCCATCGACCCCCTTCAGGATCAGTTTTCGACTCGCGTCGTAGAATACCTGCCCAGGGACCGTGTACAGGTGAAAGCGCGTCTTGAACCCACGAATCTCCCCGATTTCGAGCGGCAGGAAATCGAAGAACAGCGTTCGCTCCGTCTCCGTCGCCAGCGAGATCATCTTCCCCTTCGCATCCGGGTTGGTGCGATTGTAGATGTACTGCAGGTTGGTCGTTTTGCCGCAGAGCCCTGGACCGTAGTAAACGATCTTGCAGTTGATCTCGCGCGACAGATAGTTGATGAAAGACATCCCCCCAGGCCCCTCTTAGTCAATCATTGAATAGGTTATCGATGTCGTCATCGGTAATCTCGGCGAACGGCGAAGTTTGAAATGGGTCGTTGGCTTTGGCCATCACCGCCTCGAAAATTCGCATGAGTTGTTCGTTGGCTCGTTTCACGCGCAAGCGTACCAGGCCCAGGCTCGTTCGGTTGTCGAAGATGACGACCAGAATGACGCGACCGCTGACCACTTGGATGTGTACGTTCTGCCGGACCCCCTCATGATACTGAGTCGCGAACTCCTGTTCCCGCAGCAGCTGCGCGATCCCTCCCGTGGCCGCGATATTACCCGCAGCGAGGGAGGCGAGGGAAGTCGTATCGAGGTCGGCCGTGTCTCCCGAGCCCGCTATGAGCTGGCCGTTCTTGTCGACCAGGAAAACCACGCGAGCGTTTGCATCCTGGACCAGCCTGTCAGTCACGGCCTGGACCTGGGCAAACTCCTCCTCG
>CBDUCC010000519.1:0-2450 GCA_965365555.1 uncultured Myxococcales bacterium
CGGGGACGACGAGGGTCTTTAGGTAGGCCTCGTAGTCGAAGAGGTCGCTGTGCTCCTCGTTGTGGCATGCAACGCACGTGGATTCCGGGGTCATCCGGACCACCTCGACCTCGGGGTTCGCGACGTGCGCAGCTCCCGGCCCGTGACAGCTCTCGCAGCCGACTCCGACCAGCGCCATGTCGAGGTTGTGCGTGACGGTCGAACCGCCGGGCTGCTCGTACCCGGTGACGTGACATCCGACGCAGTCGAGGTTGAACTCCTTGTGCCTCTGCTGAAGTGTGAGATACGCCGTGCCGTGCGAATGGTTTTGCCACCAGGTGTAGGCGCCGGCATGACATGCATTGCACGCAGCTGAACCGACATAAGCAATGTCATCGGGACCCAGAGGTGGCGGCTTCAGGTTCGCAAATGCGGCACGATTGGCTTGATTAACCGCCTTGTCGTGCTCGCGCATCAGCTTCGAAACCGCCGGGTCCTTCGGCGACTGTGTCTGGAGCTGGACGAAACGGGCGTCGAAGGCATTGCCTTTGGATGGCGATGTGATCGTGGCGGCGGCACTGCGCTCCGTCCGAAGCTCCGCGAGTTGTGATCGCTGAGGCTCGAGCTCCTCGGGCTCGAACTCCGCCGAGCTCTCCCACGCGTCGATCTTGGCGGCGAGGTCTTCGATGCGCCGGTCCAGCTGAGCCACGCGTTCGTCCCGTGACCAATCGCTTTGGTCGACGAACGCAGCCCCCCCTTCTCCGACGAAGAGGTCAACCACGGTGAGGCCCTGGCCTTGTCGACTGGCATGAAGCACCCAGGATCCTCGGGATGGGCGCGGAGCGATCGGCACATCCTGGTCGAGGCCCCCCTGAATGACGAAGTCCGCCTGACTGGGCGCCGCGAACCGGTTGGCCTCTCGCCGCGAGCCGTCGACGAGCAAGATCGACAGGTCCGCTTCGGCAGCCGCCCTCACACCGGCCGCAGCGACGGCATCGGGGTCTGCACCGGCACGGACGCCGAGTAGGGCGAGTGTGAGCCCGCCCGCCCGATGTTCGACGGTCTCGATGGGGCTCTCGTCGGCAAGCCAGGCGAGATCGGTTCTCGCTCGCAGCTCGTCGAGTATCTCGGCAGGCTGCGCGAGGTCGCTCGCTCCGGGAAGCGCGGCTGCGAGGCCGATCCGGTCGAGAATGGTCGCCAGCGTTTTCGCGTTTCGATGCGCCTGGTCGACGCGGGTCGCTTCGACCCTCTCCGTATCGAAGAACAGATCCCCGGCGGCAAGCAGGACGACCGGCACGCCGTCCTGCCGAAGAGCCTTCACCTCGGCCGCGAGCCGGTCGATGCCACCGAGCGGATTGCTGGTGCAGCCGCAGGGCTCGAGGTATCCCTTGAGGTCGGTGACGACCGCCAAGCGGAGGCTCGGGGCTGGCTTGGCCGCCGGGCTGGGCGACCGAGTGCAGCCCAACGCCAGGCACAAACCCAGCACAGCAAGGAAGCATCGCATCTCCAGGGTTTTAGCAACGGTCCGAGCCACGGCCAAAGGTCTTCTAGGGTCGCGGCTTGACGAGCGGGCGGGCTCTGACTAGCTTCCGGCCTCTTTTCGGGCGGGCTCTGCCCCGCAGCTTACGAGGAATTCATGGTCAAGGTTCGACTGGCACGCGCCGGCGCGAAGAAGCGTCCCTACTATCACATCGTCGTCACCGACAAGGAAAAGCCCCGTGATGGGCGCTTCATCGAGCAGATCGGCACCTACGACCCGAGCCGTCCGATCGCAGAAGCCCGCGTCGATTTCCCCCGCCTCGAGTACTGGGTTGGTGTGGGAGCCCATGTGAGCGATCGGGTTCGCGATGTGGTCAAAGAGCACAAGAAGGCCGCGGCTGCTGCAGCCGACGCGTCCTAGACGGGAATACGATGGCTCAGGACAGGCTTCAAGACCTGGTCGCATACATCGCCAGCTCGCTGGTTGACGATCCCGACGCAGTCGAGGTGAACGTCGTGGAGGAGGATCGCGCGGTCGTGCTCGAGCTCACCGTCGCCCCTGACGACCTTGGCAAGGTGATCGGAAAAGAGGGCCGCACCGCCCGCGCGATGCGCACTCTGCTGGCGGCGACCTCGGCGCGGATGCGCAAGCGCGCCATCCTCGACATTCTCGAGTAACCTCGAAGGCACCTGTGAACGAGGGTGCGAAAACGGCGTCGTGGATCGAGCTTGGCGTGATCGCCAAGCCGCACGGCGTCCAGGGCGAGCTGCGCGTCCATGCCTTCAACCCGGATTCGACCCTTCTCGAAGAGCTTGGCGAGATCTTCCTGCTCGGCGAGCAGGCCGAGGATCCGGCACTCGTGGAGATCGAGTCGATGCGCAAGGGCCCGAAGGCGCTGCTCATGCGATTGGCGGGGGTTCGGTCTCGCGAAGACGCCGAGGGGCTTCGCCGACCCCCGCACGGCTCGCAGGAGCCGCAGACGGAGTCGTTC
>CBDUCC010000520.1:0-2442 GCA_965365555.1 uncultured Myxococcales bacterium
TCTTTTCGGTCGGGATCACCTTTCCGGCGCCCAACCCAAACGGGACGTTGTACGTAGGCTGCTCGATATCGAAGAACCAAATCGGCGCCGAGCGCAGATAGTACCCTTTTCCGAGCTGAAGCATGAGGATCGGCTGCGCAACGATGAACTGCGTCCGAGGTTTGTTGTCATCGCCCCCGACGCCGATCTGGTAGTTGACCAGGGCGCCGACGAGGAAGATCCCCTTCGCCCAGATCGTCAGTGCGGCCGCTCCGACTTCGTGCTTCCCGTTTCCCAGCGCGTCGTTGCTGGCCGTCGGCGCGGTGTAGATGGGCCCCAAGCCAAACATCGCGGGAGAGTCGTCCGGCGTCAGAATGAACGTCGCAAACACGTTGAGGTCACCAATGCCCGTGACCTTGGCCACGTCTGCCGACGGGTTCGGTGCCGGCACGACTTGGATCGGAAGTGAAACGCGCGGAACGATTCGCCAAAACGGCGTCACCAACCGGAGCCAGAAGGTATTCGCGCTCTCGTTGGGAATGCCGCTCAACTTCGGGTAGTAGTAGTTGTGAAGCGAGACGGAGATCAAATCGGCCAGAGGATTATTGGCCGCGTTGACTTGATCCTGAAGAGCGTCGCGTGGCTCATCTTCGATGAGCTCTTCGACCGGAAGGTCGGCCTCGGGGCGCGGTCGATCGCCTTCCTCCTCAGCGAGGGCGGGCGACGACACCCACGCGAGCAGAACGACAGCGCCGAAAACAGTCCGCCATGGTCGGTGTAGGCCGATCCCTGCAGCGTTTTCTTTCTCTGTCTCGCTAGTCATGGCCGTCGCCTCTCGAGCAGTCCGTCTTGCAACCGTCGGATCTCCGCATCACTCAGACCAAGTCCTTGCCGCAGATATGTTCTCATCGACCCGTGCTGCTTGTTGATTTCATCGAGTGCGGCGTCGATATAAGTGGTCTGCAGAACATAGAATGCCTCGATATTGGTCATATCCACCTCCTCGGGTGCAACCCCCTTCTTCTCTGCGGCCATCTCGCGTAGCTCAGCGAGCCGCTTTTTCACTTCTTCATGTCTGTAGAGGTTTGAAAGCAGATAGTCTTCCCGTACGGTCTCCCATGGAACCCCTAGTGCTGAGAGCAGGATTGCCGCGGCTGTCCCGGTTCGGTGGACGCCATGGGAGCAGTGAAATACCAAAGGACGATTCGCGGGATCGGCGGCCAGCCTGAGCAAGGCTGCATACTGTTTCTTGGCAGCATCCCCGGTGAGAAGTCGATGTAGCTCAGCGCTCAGCTCGACCGGGACCTTGGAGAAATCAGCCGTCTGGCGAGCCTCTAGAACGACCTTCGCCAGGTCGTTCTCTCCTTCGCCGGCAATCGGCGCCGATACCTCCCGAACACCCGCGGGCAGTCGGTCTTTTCCTCGGGCTTCGATTTCAGCTTCCGTCAGGAAGTTGACGACGCTTGCGATGCCCATCTTCTCCAGTTCGGAGACGTCGTTATCAGTAAGCCTCGGTAGCTCGCCCGAGCGGTATATTTGGCCCCATTTGACTGATCTTCCATCGACAGTTTCATAGCCACCTAGATCGCGAAAATTCGGCTGTCCGTCGAGCTGGACATGCCTGCGATCTGTTTCTCCCGATGGTTCACAGCCGCTCGGGCAATGGCAGCCACAAATAAGAAGAAGGAGCGCTACAAAACCAGGGTTCACACGCTGGCTAGTTGCCAATACCGGGATCCATCGCCGGGTCGAATGGCAGCTCGTCGAGGTGGTCCACGTACTCGAGCGGGTCGAATGGCAGCTTGCGCGCGTCGATCTTGGGTTTGGCAAGATCCCGAATTTCCTGCGACGCGTTCGAGATGCCGGTCCAGGGCACGCCACGAACTTCGTGCGAGTCCGGGTACTTCTTCTTCCACAGCTCATGTCGGACCCTCATGCGGTTGAACGGGGACTTCAGGTGAATCATTGGCGTCAGCACCGGCATCTTCTCCCGAGGGTCGCTCGGGAGAAAGTAGAACGCTGCTGGAATGCCACTGGCCTCACCCACTGGGTCCGGAGAGATCATGTGGCGCTTGTAGTTGCCCTTGACGATGGCGCCCAGTGTCGGTCCTGCATACGTAAAGGTGTAGTCGCGACGGCTGTGGCTATCGCCGTTGAGTAGCAGCGCGGTTTGGTCGATGCCGTCGATCACTCGATCGGTGGGAATCGCCCCCGTTGCACCGCCCAGTCGAGCAAAGGTCGTGAACAAGTCGGTGATGTGGATGATGTCGCCGACTAGTTGGCCCTCGTCGATCGTACCCGGCCACCAGGCCATCGCCGGCACGCGCACGCCCCCTTCGAGGAAATCACCCTTGCCACCACGATAGATGGTCTCGGCAAAGCCGGTGCCGGGGGGAGAATTGTGACTCATGGGCCCGTTGTCAGCCATCACGACGACCAAGGTGTTCTCGGCGATGCCCAGCT
>CBDUCC010000521.1:0-2438 GCA_965365555.1 uncultured Myxococcales bacterium
CCGCCTCCGCACCGTCCGCCGCTCCTCGGTCCGCGGCGCCGGGCGCCCCTCCTCCGCCGAACCCGGCATCGTACCTCGATTCGCTGCCTCAGGACCCCGCTGCGCTCGTGGCCGGGCTCTTTCAGGTCGTTCGGGGAACGGCGAAGGACCTCCGCACCTTGTTTGCGCAAGCCCTGACGATTGGCCAGAAGAGCGACCGCCGCGATCGATGAGCAGCTTCGGGCGCATCGCCATCGTCGGCGCTTCGTTGGCGGGCCTGCGCGCAGCCGAGTTCGTTCGCCGCGCCAAGTTCGAGGGCACGTTGACCTTGATCGGTGACGAGCCCCATCTCCCCTACGATCGCCCCCCGTTGTCGAAAGAGCTGCTTCGCGGCGAATGGGAGGAAGATCGGATCGCACTGCGCCGCAAGAGCTATGACGAGCTGAATCTGGAGCTCGTGCTCGGCCGTCGCGCGACGTCGCTCGACACCCAAGCGCGACGGGTTCTCTTGCAGAGCGGCGACGCGATCGCTTACGACGGACTGGTGATCGCCACCGGGGGACGCGCGCGCACGCTTCCGCGCCAGCCGGAGCTCGAGGGTGTCTTCACCCTGCGAACTCTCGACGACTCCAAGGGTCTTCGAGAGGCTCTTCGAAGACAGCCCAAAGTCGCGGTGATCGGTGCGGGTTTCATCGGTGCGGAGGTTGCGGCATCGGCGCGCCAGCTCGGTCTGGACGTGACGATGATCGAGGCGCTCGAGACGCCTCTCGCGCAAAGCCTCGGGCCCCGGCTCGGTACCATCCTGCAGGAGGTGCACGAGAAGCGCGGAGTGCGCGTTCTTTGCGGCCGCCGCGTCGAGCGATTCGAGGGCGAGGAACGGGTTCGCGGGCTCCTTCTCGATGATGGGAGCCGTGTCGACTGCGACCTCGTGGTCGTAGGGGTTGGAATGACCCCTTCGGTGGAGTGGCTGGCCGGATCCGGGATTCGGATCGAGGACGGTGTCCGCTGCGACGAGACCCTTCGGAGCAGTGTGGCGGACGTCGTTGCTGCCGGAGACGTGGCGAGTTGGTACAACCCTCTCTTCGAAGAACGGATGCGCGTCGAGCATTGGACCAACGCCGTTGAACAGGCCCGCCACGCGGTCGGCACCTTGCTCGCCTCGCGAGCCGAGGCGACACCGTTCGAGTCGGTGCCGATGTTCTGGTCCGATCAGTTCGACATCAAGATTCAAGGCGTTGGGCGTCCACGGGCGAGCGACGAGCTCCTCCTGGTTGGCGAGCCGACGGACGAACGACTGCTCGCGCTTTACGGCCGCGAGGGTCGCCTCGTCGGTGCGGTGGCCTTCAATCAGCCGCCGAAGTTGATTCAGCTTCGGATGCTCATGGCGAAGCGTGGCAGCCTCGAACAGGGACTGGAAATCGCGCAGCGCTAGCGCCGTATCCGTGTTCTGACCCACGCTTGAGGGTGAGGCCCGGTTGGACGCAAAAACTGCGTAGACGACTCGTCTTCCGCAAGGATTGCTGTGACCGGTGATCGCGATCGCAAGGATTGTTGAGCTTTGTCGCCTGGCACGTCCCTTGCTGGTTTTCACTTTCAGCGTCTGATGATGATCATGGGGTCCACTGTCCTGGCAGTCACCGATTTGACCTCGGCTAGCTACAAGCTCGTCGGGTTTGCTGCGTTCGTCGCCGGACCCTCCGATGGAGAAGTCGTCCTCGTCTCGACCTATGGAGGGGGGGGCACCTCCGGGCAGCCGTCCGAGCCTCCGCCCGGGGAGCGTCTCAGTGGATGGCGCGAGCGGCTCGAGGCACGGGTCCGACAGGAAGGGCAGCTCCTCGAACGGCAACGCCAGTGGTGTGCCGACCGGGGCGTTCGTTGCCGCGCCGAGCTCTACGAAGAGGGATACTGGCCGGAGTTCGTGCTTCAGAGCGCGGAGCGGGCTCGTGCCGATCTCATTCTCCTCGGCGTCCAGTCGGTCGCATCGAACGACCCCGTGCAGGCAGCCGACCTGAACCGCCTCGTCGAGTCCGCGCCCTGTCCGGTGAGCATGGTGCGTTTGCCCGCGCTTTCGGCCTTCTAGGGAACAGTCTGGCATCCCCGGCTTGACATCGAGGGCGCAATTTTTTAGCCACAGGCGTATGGCCGCCGCCAATATGCTCGCCGAGCTCCGCGAGTTCGTCGGTTTCGACGACGCGTCCGCCGGCCGGCTACGGGCGCTCGGCCCGAAGATGACTCCATTCTTTTCGGCAGTCGTGGATCGTTTCTACGCGGCGATCCTTTCGGACCCCGTTGCGCGCGGGGTCTTCCAGAGCGAGGCTCAGGTCGACCGGCTCAAGGTCTCCCTTCGGGACTGGCTCGAGGGCCTCTTCACCGGGCCTTACGACGAGGACTACTTCGAAAAGCGTTCCCGGATCGGCAGGGTGCACGTGCAGGTCGGCCTCGAGCAGCGGTACATGCTC
>CBDUCC010000522.1:0-2426 GCA_965365555.1 uncultured Myxococcales bacterium
CCCCATTGAACGGCCAGAGCTGATGTTCCTCGTCCACGTTGACGTCGCCGCCCTTGGACTGCTTTGCCATCGTCATCTGTTGTTGAAGCTCCTGATCGATTTGACCGCGCCGGAACGTCGCGATCTCGAGCTCGACGGTGTCGACCTGGTTGCTGAGGTCCTGGAGCTCGCGAATCAGTCGCTGGTAGCGACCGCGGGCTAGATCACCCGCTTGGTCGACTGCGAAGGCCTTGGCCAATGCGATGTCCTGTAGGATCTGACCTCCGACCGGTGAATCCTGAAACGTCTGACTCGTTCGGTTGAGACGCTCCTGCTCTTCGTCGAGGAGCTCGACGTACTCCAGGTGCTGAAGCACGGTGCGATCGCTGAGAGCCGTCTCGACGATGGGTCGCACTCGGGGCGACAGGTCTGCCTCGTCCCGCTGGACCCTCTGAAGGAACGCGAAGAAGTCTGCGTTGTCCTGGTTCTTGCGGAGGACTTCGTCGAGCTCCTGCTTCACCGGATCGTAGAGGTCGTGGAACTGAGCCACGGTCGCCTCTGCGTTGTCGACCTGACAGTTGACGAAGAACGTGACCGCCTTGAGCACGAGCGCCTCGGGATAGAACGCGTCGGTGAAGTACGGCGAGTAGAGTGTGTGCACGTTGCCGAGTGCACGCGAGTATTCGTCGGCGAGGAAGAACGCCCAGGACGACTCGAACAAGGAATCGAGCCAGTACTCACTGGACTGGTCGACCTTGGTCCAGGACTCGACCGACTGGCCGAGCAGCGTCCCATCGATCTGCCCGCCCTGTCGCTGCTGATTCGCCGCCGTGTAGTAGACGCGCGCGAGCGAAATCCAGGCGAGATTCGCCATGCGATCTTCATCGACCCCCTGCACGTCGCCCTCGTCGATCGCCTCGAGAATCGAGCGGAAGGACGCGATCGCAGGGCGCGCTTTGCGCATGCGAACGAACGAGATGCCCTCGAAGAACTTCGCGTAGGTGTACTCCTTGGCGCTTCGATCGACCTCTTGGAAGACGTCGATGGCCTGGCGGAAGGAGGCCTGCGCATAGAGATGGCGGCCCATCAGGTAGAGCAGCTGATTGTAGAGCGCCGGATCCTTCTCTTTGAACTCCTCGAGAGCGCCGATGCCGTACCGACCGACCTTCTCGATGATGCCCGAAGCTTCCGGCAGCTTGGACGCGAGCATGCCCAACCACTCGAGCGTCTCGCTGAAGTACAGATGGCGCGGACCCTGCGCGCTGATGTCATCGAAGACGGTGAGCGACGATTGGTAGAAGCCCATCTCGTAGAGCGTCTGCCCGAGCATGAACTGCGCTTTGTTCCGATTGCCGGGTCCGTCTTTCGACTTGCCCGCGGCGACGCGTTCGAAACCCATCGCCGCCTCTTCGTACTTCTTCGCGTCGAATGCGCTCAGCGCCCCGGCCAACTTCTTGGACGGCTTGCCGAGCTTGACGGGTGCCTCGCTTTGCCCCGTCTCATCGAGACCAAAGCTCATGTCCTGCGCGACGGCCGGTGCGCCAACACACAGGCCCGCAACCAGTGCAGGTGCCGCCCAACAGCGGATCCAGTTCATACAGCCCCCCAAAATTCGAACGAAACCGGCCCCTTCCGGCTCGCTCGCGTTCCATCATAGAAACCCGCCCAAGGGGTCGTCAAGGTATAGTCCCATTGAGCTTTTGACGGGCTGACTGCAATTGGGGGTGGAAACCTGTCCATGGACCTGACAAATTCGAGCAGGAGCGTTCAGGCCTGCCCGGCGTCTCCCCCATTTGACCCCTGACGGCGGGGCAAGTTTGGGTCCGTTCTTCGATTGCCGTTATGCTGAGAATGACCGGGGGCTTCTTAGGGGGACATGATGTCTAGGAAATGGCTTGAATTGATGGGGTTTGTCTTGCTCGCGCTGATCGCGGGCGCCTGCTCGGAGACGGGCGTCGGGGATGCGTGTGTGCCGGAACAGGTGCAGGCGGGCGGCTTCCTCGCTTCGGAAACGTATCTGGAAACCAGCTCGGTTCAGTGCGCAACGCGCGTCTGTCTCGTCCGAGGACTGCAGGGTGACCCGAACAATCTTCAAGAAGAAGACTGTCCGCTCGGGGAGGCGACCTGTGTCCCCTCGGAAGAAGTCGCGGATACCACGTACTGCTCCTGTCGATGCGGCGCACCGGCTGGGAACGGGCTCCCAACCTGCGCATGTCCGGGAGGCTTCACCTGCGAAGAGGTCCTCCTTACCGGCGGCGACGGCCTCCGCGGAAGCTACTGCGTCCGCGAAACGGAGAACTGATCTCGCGCGCCGAGGCGAAGCGCTGGTCGCCTCGCTACTCGAAAGACGCGGTTTCACGATCTGCGGCGTGAATGTCCGGGTCGGCCGTCTGGAGCTCGACCTGATCGCGCGTCGGGACTCGCTGCTCGGGTTCTGCGAGGTGCGC
>CBDUCC010000523.1:0-2379 GCA_965365555.1 uncultured Myxococcales bacterium
GATCTGCTGCGTCACCGCTCGCTGCCCCCGACACCGCTCTACGCCAAGCTCGATACGGCGAGCCTCACGTTGGTGGCCCTGCCATGGCCCGGGAGCGCGTCATGAGCACGCCGATCTCCCTGCGCGTGAGAGTGGCCGATTATCTGGCCGAGCGCCGTCGCCTCGGCTATGCGTTGCGCGCGCACGATACCCTGTTGGGCGACTTTGCCGACTTCGTCACCGAGCAGCATCGCGACGGTCCGCTCACTGCGGACCTGATGGTCGCGTGGGTGAAACGCGCCCGCGCCGGGTACGGAACACGCGAGACTTGGTATCGCCGAATGCGGAGCCTGCGGCCGTTTATCCGCTATCTGCAACAGTTCGAGCCGGACACCGAGATCCCCGAAGATGGGATCTTCGGACCAAGGCCGGGGCGGGTCGCTCCGCATATCTACCACGAGGAAGAAATCGTCGCGCTGCTTGGCGCCACGCGCCACCTCGGCCCTCCCGGGAATCTGCGCTCGGCGACCTACGAGGCCCTCTTCGGATTGATGGCGGCGACCGGTCTGCGCGTGTCCGAGGCCATTCACCTGCTTGAGCGCGATGTCGACCTCACGAGCGGGGTGCTGAGCGTTCGGGAGAGCAAATGCGGCAAATCGCGCCAAGTGCCATTGCA
The DNA here is from genome assembly GCA_965365555.1 of uncultured Myxococcales bacterium. Taxonomy (GTDB): domain Bacteria; phylum Myxococcota_A; class Polyangia; order Polyangiales; family Houyiibacteriaceae; genus SG8-38. Next base: position 656 of record CBDUCC010000523.1, read on the forward strand.
CCCGAGCGCGGTCGAAGCGCTGAGGCGCTTTCGCCGCCGGCGTTGCCGTGAGGTGGTGAGCTCGCACGAAACACCGTTCTTCACCGGCAGCGGTAGAGGACACTTGGGAAAGCCCCTGGGCGATCGGCAGGTTCACCGTGTTTTCAATCAATTGCGAGACCGTCTCGGCTGGAGGAACCGTGGCGCACACGAGTCGCCGCGCTTGCATGATCTGAGACACACCTTCGCTGTCAGGCGCCTGATGTTGTGGCACCGCGATGGAGTCGATCTCGATCAGAGGATGCTGGCGCTGTCGACCTATCTGGGGCACGTCAAGATCAAAGATACCTATTGGTATCTCACGGCTGTCCCGGAATTGATGGCGCTCGCCGCCGACACCTTCGAGCGCTTTGCCGTCGGCGCGGAGGGTGGTGATGCGTGACCCAATCCAGCCGCCTCCCTCCTTTGCGACCCTCGTACAAACTTACTTCGCCGACTATCTCATCGAGCAGCGGGCGTTGAGTCCTTGCACCGTCGCTGCCTACCGCGATGCCCTGGTCCTCTTTCTGCAGTTTGCCGAGGCGCATCTGCACAAGCCTCCGGTGTCCTTGACGCTCGAGGAGATCACGCCCCAGCTGATCACGGATTTCCTCACGCATCTCGAAGCGCAACGGCGCAATTGCGTGCGAACCCGCAATGCCCGCCTGGCAGCACTGAGATCATTCCTGAAATTTGCCGCCCATCGGGATCTCTCGTCGCTACCGATCGTCGAGCGCGCGCTCGGCATCCCGACCAAGCGTTTCGAGCGCCCCCTGTTCGGTTACCTCTCGCGTGAGGAGATGCTCGCAGTGATCGAGGCGCCGCCCGATACCTGGACCGGCCGACGGGACCATGTGCTTCTCCAGATGCTCTACAACACCGGTGCACGTGTTTCCGAGCTCATACGGGTCAATGTTGCGGATGTGGTCCTCGACGATCACGCTGCATGTGTCCATCTGCATGGAAAAGGGCGTAAACAACGCAGCGTTCCGTTGTGGCGAGTAACGGTGAAAACACTCCGCGTGTGGATGCGCCAGAACCCGAGCCTCACGGCACAGTCTCCGTTGCTGCCCAATCGCGGCGGCAGCGCCATGACGCGGACCAACGTGTCGAGCAGATTGGCGATCGCGGTCGCTGCGGCGTCCAAAACCCTCCCGGATTTGGCGAAGCGATCAATCTCACCGCACACGATTCGACACGCAACGGCCATGCACCTGCTACAAGCCGGCGTCGACATCAGCGTCATCGCGCTGTGGCTCGGCCACGAAAGCCCTGTCACCACTCACCAGTACGTCGAGGCCGACCTTGCGATGAAAGAACGGGCTCTGGCAAAACTCCAAGAGCCCGATACGGAACTCAAGCGTTATCGGGCTCCGGACTCCCTTTTGGCGTTTCTGAGAGCCCTGTGATTATGAAAACCTCGCCGCGCCCTCCAACCATAACCGGTCTGAGCTTGGGGGGCGCGGCAACAACAGCTCTGCATAATTGCGAGGTTTGCATAATGGCCGTCTGCCGCCTGAGAAGATGCTGACCAAGATCACCGGTAGTCGCATCGCGCTTGCCCGAAAGGTAGCGGCTGCGAGCGGCAGCTTTGGAGCGGAGGTCGCAGCGCTACAAAGCGGTCCCTGAGAATCGCGCCGCCAAGCGCAAGTTCGCGCCGCAACTCTCCGGTCGGGGTTCGTAGCCCCAGAGACGGCACCCGACCC
>CBDUCC010000524.1:0-2376 GCA_965365555.1 uncultured Myxococcales bacterium
GAATCCTGGCAGGCTCGGGGCCGGTCACGCGACACATTTCGAGTGCAAAGCGCAGGTACATCCGGGCGAGTCGCGTTGAATACCCGCCGAGGTACAGAAGATAGCTGAAGTGTATGGGGATCCGGAACACGGGCATCGTCGTGACGGGAATCTCCAGCAAGGGTTGGCCATCCAGAATCCACCGATAGGGCTTCACCGGGCGGAATGCGTCGGTATAGCTGCCGAACAGGCCCTTGCGACGCTCCAGCTCCTCCTCGTCGAGTTCGCTTCTGGCGAGGAAATACGCCCGAGCCAGTGGATTCAGGAGGTTGGGGAATGCGGTTGCGTCGAAGCGGTATCCCCGTTCAGCGAGGACCTTCAGCGTCGCCTCCGACGTGCTGAAGCCGGGTCCTCGGAATCCCTCGACGCCGGCACCTGTCGCTTCACCGATCGCATCTTCCGCACGCCCGAGTTCGCTGTGGAGCTCTTCCGACGAGTACAGGTGCAGCCACGGATCGTGCTCGAAACTATGGTTTGCGATCTCGTGACCATTCGCGGGCAGCAGCTGGAGCGCCTCGCGATTCCGGAGGTCTGAAGCGTCCCGGCCGACGATGAAGAACGTGATCCGTATGTCGCGATCCGCGAGAAAGTCTACGATCCGGGGAACGGCATAAGGCAGGTACGAGGGGTAGTCTGACCACCCGACGTCCCCATGAGTCTTCAAGTACGTCCACTTGTCGTCGAGATCCAGAGAGAGACTGACGACGGGGTCGTCCTTCATGCGGAATTGCCCTTCAGCGACTCCGGCGCGCCGTTGTTCTTCAATGATCGATCTGCGGCTTCGAGGACATCTACCACCCGAAGACCATCGAGACCGTCGCTCTTCGGGGTCGTCCGGTCACGCACACAGGCGACGAAGTGTTCGCATTCGATCTTGAGGGGCTCACCGCTTCGGATGTACGGAATCGTGATGTCGCCGAAACGCAGCCCGACATACTCGGCGAAGGTGTCGTAGTCCGTGTTCACCTGAGCTCCCTTGTCGTAAATCTTCAACTTCTCCGTCGTCTCGAGGTCATCGAATACGGCCATCCGTTTCGAGGCTACCACAGTCAGCCGACGCGTCTTGTGCGGATCGAGCCAGCTGACGTGAACGTGACCCATGACTCGATCGCCGAAGTTCATAGAAAGGAAGACGACATCTTCGATTCCGGGCTGCAGATAGCTCTGTCCCCGAGCGGAAACATCGGTCGGGGCTCTGCCCAGAAGGTATTGAATCATCGAGATATCGTGGGGAGCGAAATTCCACATCGCATTTTCATCGCCACGGATGGTCCCGAGGTTGAGGCGCTGACTGTAGATGTAGCGGACTTCTCCGAGGGAACCGTCGTCGATCAGTTCCTTCAGTTTCACGACGACCGGGTGGTATTCCAGTAGATGACCCACCATGAGAATTCGCCCGTCGACGTTTGCGAGGTCTACCAGCTCTCGGGCATCGCGCACGGAAAGGGTGAAGGGCTTCTCGACGAATACGTCCTTTCCGGCCTTGAGAGCGGCGAGGGCGAGCTCGTGGTGGGACGGCCCCGTCGTCGCGATGACAACGGCGTCGAGCTGCGGATCCTCGAGCAGATCGTCGTACCTGGCCGTCTCGAATCGAGCAGGAAAATTCCGCTGGATCCGGCTGCTCTTCTTCGCGTCCAGGTCACATATCCAGCGTAGCTCCGCCGAGTCGATTTCGTAGAAATTCCGAATCAGGTTCTTGCCCCAACCACCGGCGCCGATCACGCCTACCGATACGGGTTCGCTGTCCATATCTTGCTTCTCTTTCGATTCGCAGGGGAGAGCACTTAAGAACTCACGGACAATCTCACTCGCGAGAGTGAGGGTCCACAACCCGCCAGCGATCGGCTCCAGACCTCCGGTACCGCGAGGACGCGTTGCAAGAAACAATGAGGCCAGTCCCCTCCCCCAGCGAGGCCGTATCTCGTGGCGAACCCGCGCCACCGCTTCTTTCGATCGTACTGCCCGCCTATGACGAGGAGGCCCTTCTCGAGAAGAACGTCACCGCTATCATCGACTACCTCGAGACGCTTGACTCCGAATTCCGTTGGGAAGTGATCATCGTCAACGACGGCAGCCACGACGCGACCGGTGAGATCTCGAATCGCCTGGCGGCCGGACATCCATCGGTCATCGCGGTTCATCACCCTCGGAACTTCGGTCTCGGTCAAGCGATGAGCTACGGCTTCGCGAATACGGCGGGGGACTACGTGATCACGCTCGACATGGATCTCAGCTACGACGTCGAGCACATCGGGCAGCTTGCTCGGACGATTCGTGACGGAGGCGCCCGGATGGTGTTGGCCTCGCCATACATGGACGGAGGCTCCATCCGCAATG
>CBDUCC010000525.1:0-2373 GCA_965365555.1 uncultured Myxococcales bacterium
CCGCCACTCCGCGATTTGATCGGCAAGCGGCTGGAGACCGTGTTCCCCGTGTGCCTTCTGGGCGCGGAGCGCTGCGATGAGGGCATCTTGATCGGACGCCTGCACCCGAAGCGGCTCATCGGGTGCGGCATAGGCCGCGGCGATCGGTCCCTCGTCGTCACCGGCCGCGCCACGAACGGCAAGCCGGTGAGCGACCAGGGCGGGGTGCTGGCTGACACGCGCCGCCACCTCCTCCTCGTCCGCGTAGTATGCAGCGAGCTCCAACGTAGGGCGCCCGATTCGCGCCACATGCTCCTCTCGCGCGTGCCGCTGCTCGGTCTGCAAGGCCTCGGCGATGGCGATGGGATCGACGAGAACCACCCTGGCGTTGTCCGGCACGTAGTCGAATATCGAGTCGAGCGTTTCGAAGTAGGCCGGAAGCAGGGCGTTCGAGATCAGCGCGCCGGACCCACGGTCGAGCTCGGCGATCAACTCTCTCGCCTGAAGAGTCGGCATGTTCATTTCGTCGCACAGCTCGCGCACGAGGCGCTTGACACGCGCAATGGCGGCGGGCGCATCGGAAACCTCTCGCGCTGGACCGAGTCGGATGGATTCGATTTCATCGCCCGTCTTCTGATCGTCGGGGTCGAACAGGCGAAGGCGCACAATCTCGTCGTCGTCGAGCTCGATCCGGCACGGAAGGCTCGAGTCCGGCGGGTACAGGTCGATGATCGCGCCACGCGCTGAGAACGTCCCTCTATCTTCGACCAACGGAACTCGAAGATATCCAAGAGAATGCAAGCGCTCCACGAGTGCATCTCGTTCTAAGGTCTGGCCGAGGCCGAGGGACACGACGTTTGATGCGACGTGAGCCTTCGGCGGAATCCTTCGAAGCAGAGCCGAAGCGGGCACGATCAGGACGCGCCAATCCGTCTCCTCTGCGAGCTGCGTTAGCACGGCCATCCGTTGCATCTCCGCCCGGCGATCAGGAACGACGTCGAGCAGCGGGCTGGTATCGGCTGCGGTGTAGAGTAGGACGTCGCCGCCTGGGTCGCCCAGGAAGAAACGCAGATTCGACTCTTGACGATACGCCTCGTCGAGGTTCGGAGTGATTACGATCAGGCGACGTTCGGGGTGCGCAGCAACCGCTTCGGCGAGCATCCAGTCGAGAGCGCCCGGCGGGATGGATGCGAGATCGATCCGGTTCTCCCGGTCGAGCGAGTCGACCACCCCGCGCACCGAAGCATTTGCGTTCTGAAGTGCCGCCTCAAGCGACATCTTGTTGCTTGCGAACGACCTGCCGAATGCGCTGAGCCAGCCAAGGCGGCGTGACCACGGTGCTGGCCATGACCATCAAGACGATCGCAGCGTACACGCCTGCTTCGATGAGCGGCTCTCCTTCGAATTGGATTCCCGCGCCTACGTTCGCGAAGATGAGGCCGACCTCACCCCGCGGCACCATGCCGATGCCTACCGTGAGCTTGTCTGCAGTCTTGCCGCGAACGCCGAGACCCGACACCAGCTTCCCGACCACGGCGACGACGGTGAGGATGGCCGCGAGGATGAGCGGCTCCGTCCCGATCCCTCCGAGGTCCACCATCATGCCGGTTCTGACGAAGAAGATCGGCGCCATCACGGCAACGATCGGTCCGATGATCTCGGTCAAGTCGTGTGCGGACTTGCGGCCGAAGGGCCGAACATGGACCTCGTCCAGGATGAGCCCGGCGGCAAAAGCGCCGACGATTGGCGCCAGCCCCGCGGCGCCCGATACCCCCGCGAGAAGTAGGCAAAGCCCGATCGCGACCGCCGCAAGGACGTCCTGAGTGCGAAGCTTCGACGCAACTCGAAATACGCCGGGCATCACGTAGGCGCCGAGCAGCAGCGCGCCGATCAAGAAGCCGGCGGCGAGCCCGACGATCTTCGACAGATCGAGGGGCCCGGGAACGGCTCCAAACTCGGCAATACTCGCGACTACGGCAAGCACGATGAGGCCGAGGACATCGTCGATCACCGCCGCCCCCAAAATCACACGAGTCTCGGGCCGCGCCATCGCATCGAGGTCCTTCAAGACCCGAGCGGTGATGCCGACGCTGGTCGCACAGAGCGTTGCTCCGATGAAGAGGTGAAGGGAGAACGGTGAGTCCGGAAGCAACCAGACGCTTGCTCCGTACCCAAGCAGCATCGGCGCGACCACTCCGATGACTGCGACTGCGCCCGACGTTGGCGCCACAGCCTTCATTTCGGTGAGCGTCGACTCGAGTCCGACTTCGAAGAGGAGGAGCACGACGCCTAGCTCGGCGAGGAACTCCACGGGAACCAACTCCGCGGCTCCATGGAACGTGTTGACGCCGACCAGGTAGAGGTTGCCGAGAACGATCCCGGCACAAAGCTCCC
>CBDUCC010000526.1:0-2364 GCA_965365555.1 uncultured Myxococcales bacterium
ACGGGGAGCGGCTTGGTCTCCTGCGCCGGGAGCGGCCGCGCGCGCTGAGGTCGTACGGGCGTCGTGCGGAAGGGATCCCCCTCCCGCATCAGCTCGTCGAGCCCGATGGCCTCCTTGAACTCTCGGCTCGCATTGCGGACCTGCCGGAGTCCCTTCCCCACGGTCCGCATGAACGTAGGAAGCTTCTCCGGACCCACGGCCAACAGAACGATGACCAGGAAAAAGGCTAGCTCAGTGGGGCCAACGCCGAACATGAGCTCCTACCATGAAGCGGGGCCGCTCACCCCTCAAGCCGCAGCTCGCGCAACCGTTCGACCGCACGGTTCATGGCCCGGACTCGTTGCTCGTAGTCGCGAATGAGCCCCTGGATTCGGTGAGCCGCGGTGAGCGTCGTCTCCGAGCTCTCCGCGTGCTGACGGTGCGAATCATGAAGCTGAAGAACCATGTCGGATATGTTCTCGATCGCGTCCGTCATCTGCCGTCCGCCCTCGGCCTGCTCCTGACTGCTTCTCTCCATTTGCTGCGTGATCAAGCGCATGTTGTCAGCGCTCTTCATGATCAGCTCGGATCCACGGGCCTGCTCCGCGGTGGCGGCGGCGATCTGCTGCACGGTCTCGGCGATTCGCCCGATCGCATCGGTCACCTGCTTGCTGCCCGCTGCTTGCTCGACGGTGGCACGCGCGATTCCGCGAACCATCGCGGTCGATTGCCGCGAGGACTCGAGGATCTTCTTGAGCGCATGCTCCGCCTCCGCGCTGACGGTCACGCCGCGATCGACGGTGCTTGCTCCTCGCTCCACGGCCTCGATGGCGTTCTTGGTCTCTTCTTGAATCGTCTTGATGAGCTCGGCGATCTCCTTGGTCGAGGTACCCGCCCGCTCCGCGAGGTCCTTGATCTCATCGGCAACCACCGCGAATCCCTTGCCATGCTCTCCGGCCTGAGCGGCGATGATCGCGGCGTTCAGCGCAAGAAGATTCGTCTGCTCGGCGACATCGTCAATCACGTTCAGGATCTCGCCGATCGCTCCGATCCGATCGCCGAGATTGGAGATCGTGCTCACGGCTTCGAGCGACGACGACTTGATGTGCTTGATCTCGTCGATGATCTTGAGAATCGAGTCCGCGCCCATCTCGGCATCGGTCGCAACCTCCTCCGAAAGCCGCGCCGTCTCGTTGGCGTTCGACTGAACCTGGTCGATCGAGACGTCCATCTCGTTCATCGACGACGAGGTCTCTTCTGCGGTGAGCGCGAGCGCATCGACGTTGCGAGCCACCTCTTTGATGCTGTACGTCATCTCTTCGATGGAAGAGGCGGTCTCGCGAACGCTCGATCCTAGGTTCGACATGTTCTCGGCTACTTCCTGATTCGTTGCAGTCATCTGAAGGATGCTCGATGAGCTCTCCTCGGTGCTCGAAGACAGAGCATCGACCCGATCACTGATCGCCTGAAGCGAGATCGCCATTGATTTCAGGGCCCGCGCGGTTTCTTCGACGGCGACCATCTGCTCGCCGAGGCCGTCCGAGAGCGCTCCGACGTTCTCGCTGATCGAGCTCTCGACAGACTCGATCTCGGCGTAGATCACCCGCAGTTGAGCGTCGACCTCGCTGAGCTCGACCGAGGGCGGAAGCCCCGACGCGATGATCAGGAGTCCGACGAAGCAGAGCACGGCCGATGCGACTCCGGCGATCGATGCCGCTTGCGCACCGACTAGCGCTCCGGACGATACTCCGAGGGGCCCAACCACGAAGGCGAGCGCGAAACACAGAAATCCCGGAACGAGATAGCGACTCTTGGCAATGGCCCGGAACATGACCCCCCGTTGACGACTGTCAGGGTATCGAACCGGCGGACGGACGGGCAAGTTACGCCCCGTGGGGGATGCTCGGGTCCAAACGCCGAGGGGATCGTCCGTTCAGAGGGGATTCGTGAGAAGCAGCATCGCGGTCTGCAGAGCAAGCGAGTAGTCGCCCTCCATCTTCAGCTTTCCGCCGAGGAAGAGCTCCTGGGCGGTGAGCTCGCCGCGCTGGACGCTTTCGAGGTCGTCGTAGTGGAGGTCGGTGGTGAAGCCCGGCTCAGCGGGCGGCTCCGCCACGTTGAAACCGACCCGCACCAGCACGTCGCCGAGGCCCGGAACACCTCGTAGGGTCGCGTGGCAGGTCATGGGCTGGCCGGCCAACGCCTCCTCGAAGCGCTTGGACGCGGTCTGGGCGGCGCCCACCGCGACCTCCTCGTCGTCGAGGGCCCCGGATTTCGCGGCTTCTCCGAGCAACAACGTCAACGCATCGCCAGGCAGAGCGGCGGCGATCTTCACCTCGACGCCGTCACCCGGGGCTGCACCGGCGCTCAGTACGCCCTCCTTGGCAG
>CBDUCC010000527.1:0-2357 GCA_965365555.1 uncultured Myxococcales bacterium
AGATGGTCCGCTCGAGCACGGTAGCGAACCGGGTCGATACCGGCAGCTACGACGACGACTTCGACCGAGTCGTCGCGGAGGCGGATCTGATCTTCGAGGCCGTGACCGAGCAGCTCGATCTCAAGCAGCAGTTCTTCGATCGCATCGACGCGGTGCGCCGCCCCGACTCAATCGTGGCGACCGTGACCTCTGGGCTCTCGATCAATCAACTGGCGGAGGGCCGGAGCGATTCCTTCCGAAAGAACTTCCTCGGCCTTCACTTTTTCAACCCGCCCAACGTGATTGTCGGGACGGAGTTGATCGCCGGCAAGGACACGGATCCGAAGCTCGTCGACTTCATCGATGCGTTTTGCACGGTGCGTCTCGGCCGCGCCATGGTGCGCACGGCTGACACTCCGGGCTTCGCTGGCAACCGAGTGGGCTTCAAGGTGCTCAACGAGTGCGCGATCCTCGCCGAGGAGCACGGACCTCTCCTCATCGACGAGTTGGTGGGCCCGTACACCGGCCGGGCGATGACGCCGCTCGCGACCATCGACCTCGTCGGCTGGGACATCCACCGTGCGATCGTCGACAACATCTACGAGCTCGCTCCGGACGAAGCGCACGAGACGCTGAAGCTCCCGCAGTACATGGCAGAGCTCATGGACAAGGGCGTCCTCGGGCGCAAGACGGGCGGTGGATTCTTCGGCAAAGACGACGGGGGCAACCGAATCGTTCTCGACCCGAAGACGCAAAAGTACGCGCCCAAGTCCGGCATTGCGCGCCCAGACCTCGCCTTCATCGACACGATTTCGAATCTTCATCGAGTCGGCCGCTACGAAGAGGGTATGAAGGCCTTCGCCGAGGCGACCGGGCCGTACGCCGCCATCGCGCAGAAAGTGATCGCTGGTTACATCGCATACTCGTTCCACCGAGTCGGCGAGGTCACCGATGACATCTCGGGGATCGATCGCATCATGGGCTTCGGGTTCAACTGGGCGCCCCCGAGCGTCCTGGTGGATACGATCGGACTGAAGCCATCGATCAAGATGATCGAAAACGCCGGACTTGCCGTGCCTCCCGCGCTCGCGAACGCCCAAGAAGGCACCAAGTTCTTCGATGATCCTCAGGTGAATGTCGGGAAGTTCTTCGTCGCTGCGTAAGCGAAAGGTTTGGTGAAAGAAATGACACAGGTTCCAGAAGTTTACGTCCTCGGTGGTTACCAGACCGACTTTGCTCGCAACTGGAGCAAAGAAAAGAAGCACTTCGTAGCGATGATGCGCGAAGCCGTACACGGCGCGCTCGCCAAGACTCAGATCGAGCCAAGCGAGATCGAAGTTGCTCACACCGGCAACTTCGCCGGCGAGCTCTACAGCAAGCAGGGCCATCTGGGCGCCTTCTTCCTCGAAGTCGACCCGGCCTTCAGTGGCCTTCCTACCGCTAGACACGAAGCGGCCTGTGCATCAGGCAGCATCGCGCTCTTGGCGGCGTCCGCCGAAATCGAAGCACACCGCTACGATCTGGCTTGCGTCGTTGGCGTCGAACAGATGAAGACCGTCGGCGCAGGTGAAGGTGGCGACTTCCTCGGCACGGCCGCCTGGTACGAGCTCGAGGCCAAGGGGATCGAGTTCCCTTTTCCGAAGCTCTTCGGAAAGCTCGGCGACGAGTACGACAAGCGCTACGGACTCAAGGACGAGCACCTCGCGGAGATCAGCACGATCAACTACGCGAACGCGAAGCTCAACCCGAACGCGCAGACCCGAACCTGGTACATGAACTACGACCACGCGATGAGCCGGGACGAGTTCAACGGCACCATCGGCGGTCGCATTCACATCTCCGATTGTTCGCAGGTGACGGATGGCGCGGCAGCACTGCTCCTCGCTTCGCCGGAGTACGCGAAGAAGTGGGCCGACCGGGTCGGCGTCTCGCTCGACGACATTCCGCGCATCAAGGGCTGGGGCCACAACACCGCGCGCATCCGCTTCGAGGACAAGATCGCCGAGAGCAAGGACGACGAGTATGTGCTGCCGCACGTTCGAAGCACCGTCACCAGCGCCATGAAGCGTGCGGGAATCGCAGATGTCGGGAGCATCGACGCCATCGAGACCCACGACTGCTTCACGACTTCGGAGTACATGGCGATCGACCACTTCGGCCTCACCGCGCCGGGTGAGAGCTGGAAGGCGGTCGAGAGCGGCGAGATCGCCCTGGGAGGGAAGACGCCGATCAATCCGAGCGGCGGTCTCATCGGTGCCGGTCACCCGGTCGGAGCCACCGGCGTTCGCCAGGTGCTCGACGCCCACAAGCAGGTGACGGGCGAGGCCGGCGAGTATCAGGTGCAGGGCGCGAAGAACGTGCAGACGCTGAACATCGGC
>CBDUCC010000528.1:0-2356 GCA_965365555.1 uncultured Myxococcales bacterium
ATCCCTTTCCGCTGCAGGACTTCGGCGAAGAGCGCTAGCCCTCGTGGCACCCCATTGCGCGCTCTACCCGCGATTGGTAAGAGCGCTCGATGCCCCCAATCACGATCGCGATCCTCGGGGCCAAGGGTGGAGTGGGCACGTCACTGCTCAGCGCCAACCTCGCGATCTACCTCGCGACGATCGGAAAACGTGTCGTTGCGGTCGACGGCGATGCATCGGGCGCCGACCTCGACGCCATGCTCGGGATTCCCCCTCGCGTAGCTCCCTATGTCCCTCCGCTGCCGGCGTTCGGCACCGAGCCCAGCCTGGTCGCCTTGGCTTCCGGGCTCGAACACGACGCGATCAACACGCTTCCGCGTCGAGATCCGATCGATGGACCGATCGAGGGCCTCCAGTGGATGAATGGCGGCCTGAGCGAGCCGTATCGAGGCAGCGCGCGCCGAAGCTCGGTTCGAGAGCTCGAGCGCAGACTCCAAAAGCTCGACGCCGAGTACGCGGTCGTCGACCTCGGCTCCGCGGCGACCGACGCCGCCGTCCGTTTTTGGTGCCGTGCGCCACATCGTCTGGCGATCATGGTTCCCGAGCCGAACGCGATCCGCGGTCTTTACCGCCTCGTGCGCAAAGCCTTCGCGGCAAACGCGCTCGAAGATGCGGGCGACGAAGCACGTGAGCTGGCTCTGCACGATGCGTTTTCGCGGGCGGGTCATGCGCCCGCGCCCTCCGACGTCGCATCGATTCTGGTCCGCGAATGGCCGGATCTCGGCCATGCTCTTCAGGACCAAATGAGCACGCTCCGGTTCCCTTTCATTGTCAACGAGGCGCGACTGCGCGCCGACCTCGAGCTCGGGGACCAGGCCACCGTCGCCGTCCGGCGTCGGTACGGCGTTCAGATGCGGTACTTGGGATACGTGGAGCACGATGACGCCGTCCGATCCTGCTCGCGCAAGCGTCGTCCGCTTTTGCTCGAGAGCCCGGGCTGTCGCGCGAGCCGCAACATCGAAAAGATCGCTCGCCGTCTCTTCGCGGTTCCGGAGTCACGACGCGAACGCGAGCCCTGGCATCAGGTGCCGGAGAGCTCACATCATGACGTTCTCGAGGTCGAGCGCGGCGCCACCGACGAAGAGATTCGGCGCGCGTACAAACGAATGTGCGCTGTCTTCGATCCGGACAACGTCGTGACCTTTGGCTTGTTCGATCCAGAGGGACTCGAGGCCGTGAAGGCTCAGATCGACGAGGCGTATGACGTTCTTCTCGATCCCGCACGGCGGCGGCCCTATGAGATTTCGGTCTTTCCGGATGCGCCCGAGGACCCGGTGCAAGAAGCGGAGCGCGCGGTTCCGCCCGCCGAGCTCCCCCCACCACCGACGATCACGCCGGACACCGAATTCAGCGGAAGCCTTCTTCGCGCGGTTCGGGAGTCGCAAGGAACCAGCCTCGGGCAGATTAGCGAGCGCACCAAGGTCGGCACCATGTACCTGGAGTGCATCGAACGAGAGGAATTCGCGAAGCTTCCCGCTGGCGTATATGTGCGTGGCTTCGTCACCGAGTTCGCCAAGTGCCTTCGACTCGAGCCCGAGCAGGTGAGCCAAAGCTACATGAAGCGCTACCGAGCCCGCATGGAAGAGGGCGAGCGAAGCCATGGTTGATTCGGCCCCCGTCGTTCTCGCCTCCGCCTCGCCGCGCCGGCGCGAGATTCTGGCGACCCTCGGGATCGAGGTGGACGTGGTGCCGACGAATGCGGACGAAGACTCCGTGCGGTCGACCGATCACGTCGCGTTCGTGCGCGAGGCGGCGCGGCTGAAGCTACGAAGTGCGCTCGGTCGGAACGAGCTCGTCGAGCGCTTCGTCCTTTCCGCCGACACGATCGTATGCGTCGACGACGAGCGCCTCGGCAAGCCTCGTGGCACGGAGGAGGCGGTCGACATGCTTCGTCGTCTCTCGGGCCGGGATCATCTGGTTCGAACGGCGGTGGCGCTCGGACGTGGCGGAAGGGGCGAGCTCGATTGCCGCGTCGTCGAGACACGGGTCTGGTTTCGGGGGGTCGACGAGGAGACCCTTCGTCGGTACGTCGCACGCGGCGAGAGCCTCGACAAAGCAGGTGCGTACGGGATTCAGGACGAAGTTTTTCATCCCGTTGAAACCGAAAACATGAGAGGTTGTTACGCGAATGTGATGGGGTTACCACTTTGCCACCTTTCAAGGTCGATGATGAAGAATGGAATCTGGCCGGTGGAGAGGGAGCCACACTCGAACGACTTCCCTTACGGGATGCTGAAGATATGGGAGTCCTTCATCACATGGCTGCCACCTGGGAGCCGGGCGCGCAGCGGCTTGTCGATGGACTCGACTCCCCGGG
>CBDUCC010000529.1:0-2343 GCA_965365555.1 uncultured Myxococcales bacterium
GGAAAGAAGGGCGAGGTCCGGAAGCGAGTCTAGCCGATCCGGCTCAGTTCGTCGTTTTGATCTTCGGTGGCAGCGCGAAGATCACGCCGACGGTGAACATGTTGTTGAACTGACGCAGGCGATCCGCTCCGTCGATCCGACCGTCTCCGGTTTGGTTCTGACCATTTGCCGTCTCGATCACGTTGTTGTCGGTGCCGCTCGTGTTGTACTTGAACGGGATACCGCGCCATCGGAACGAGATTCCAACGAAGTCCTTGAAGAAGGCGCTGAACGCGGCACCGAACGAGGGCGCGATCGCGACTCTGCTCGTCCGAGCGACTTGGCTCTCGAGACATCCCTGGTCGTTCTGATTGCCGCCTTCGATCTGGCAGGAGGTGACGTTGCCCCGAGACGGCTGCCCCGAGACGTTCGCTCGCTCTTCGACGCCCACGAAGGCGGCACCGACGAAGAAGTCGATGTCCGCATCGACGAATACCTTCTGAAACATTGCGAGCTTGCCGCGGAAGGGCACGAAGTGGACCTCGACCCCCGACCACCAGTTGAGGCGGCCGACCTGGCTCGGATAGTTCTCCCGCGAGGGGAGATCGAGTCGGTTCGCGTTGGTGGTCACGCCCTTGGACTGAATCTCCTTGGTGAGATTCGTGTCGAGCTTGCCAACGGAGTAACCGCCCCAGCCGCCGATGCCGAGCCAATCGAGGAAGTGGAAACGCACTTCGCCGCCGACGATGAGCGAACGGGCGTATTCGTCGCCGATCGTGAAGGCGAAGAACGGTTCGACATGCAGGCGCATGTCACGCCAAAGGCGGAGATTTCGCACCGATGGGGCGCCCGCGAGCGGGCCGCTGACCTCGACGCTCTGAGCACTCGCCGAGTGTTCGCCCTGTAGTCCTTCGGCGGTCATGAGGCCGAATGCCAAGGCTGCTACGAAGCTGAGTCGCAAAAGCGTATGTCGTGCGCGCATCATCATTTCGGTAGCCTGTATTCAAACTTGACCGGCAAGAACAGTGTGATGCCGATCTGGATTGAAGTGTTGGCGACGAAGGTCGAGCCCGACTGAAGCCAGGTCGACGGATCGTTGCGATTGCCTGGGTCGACCCGTTCGTTCTCGAACTTGTCGGGCCACATGTATGCGCGAAACTCCGTGAAAAAGGTGAGGTAGCGCGTCATGAAAATGCGCAGTCCCACGCCGACGTTGAACGCGACGTTGGTGTTCCAGTCGAAGCTTCGAACCTCGGGGTCGAAGATGGGAATCGGCTGCGTACGCATCAGGCCGACGCCGCCGACGAGATAGGAGTCCCACTGGAAGATCGTCTTGCGAACCTTGAACTTTCCGTAAAAGGGTACGTACGTGAAGTTCGCCCAGAGACCGAACTGCCAGTCGTTGATCGGAACGCCCAAACGAAATTGATTCTGGATGCGCGGAACGATATCGGTTCCACGGTCCAGCGGGCTGCAGTCTCGCCTCTGTTCGGCACACCAGTCGTACCAGTTGAAGTTGACCCCGATGGCCAGGACGTTCGTGAACCAGTAGTTCATCGCGAATCCCAGGCCGTACCGCTTGAGGTACGGGTCGTTCAGCGTGAACGCCGCCGACGGCGCCAGCTCCAAACGCTTCAGTCGAAGCGCGTAGATCTGCTGGACGGCGTAGATCTCCTCGGCGATTTCCTCGCGTTGTGGCGTAGGCTCAACCGGTCCTTCCGCAGTCTCGTCACCGGCAGCGAGCTCTTCGATGAGATCGCCTTGGCTCTCCGACTGCGTTGCCGGCTTGGCTTCTTCCTCGTCGACTTCGTCGAGGGAGAACTCCATCTGGGCCTGTACCACCGCCGGAAGCGCTATCGCTAACGCAGCCAAGAGTAGCGCAATCCCCCCAAAAACTCGCATCGGCCTCTGGCCTTCCCCCCTCGAGCGCCTCGGCCCCCACCTCGGCAACTCGCTGAAATCATGTAACAACTGTCCGTTCCAGTCGGACGACAAGACTATACCATGGCGAATATGGCACTACCAAATCGTGAGGCGATTTTCGACGAAAGAAGCTGTCTTCGCGCGAACTTAGCTGGCGCTTGCGGCTTCTTCGTGAGGTTCTAGCGTCTCCGGCGCCTCGAAAAGCGCGGTGAGGAATGCCTCGGTATCGAACGCCTTCAGGTCTTCGACCCGCTCGCCGACTCCGACGAACTCGATCGGCACCTGGTGCTGATCGACGATCCCGAGGATGACACCGCCCTTGGCTGTTCCGTCGAGCTTCGTGAGCACGATTCCGCTTACCGGCAGGGCGTCCTTGAAGAGCTGGGCCTGTTGGATGGCGTTCTGGCCGGTCGTCGCGTCGAGTACGAGCAACACGTGGTC
>CBDUCC010000530.1:0-2329 GCA_965365555.1 uncultured Myxococcales bacterium
GGAGCCGAATGCAAGTGGTGTGAGCCCCAAAATGTGCGGGTGTCCAGTTGCGCCGAACAGGTTCAGCTCTGCGCGCGTGGAGTGGGTCAATACCGCGTCGGGCTCGTGCACCGCCACGATCCTCAGTCCGCGCACGCTATTGACCGCCGCGCATTGTCTGAATCCGGTCGGCGACTGGCACGACGTTCACACGGAGTCACTCGATACGGCGCCTGTGATCGCCGTGTCCGACCGCTTCCGGCTACATCCCGACGTCGGGCCGGTGCCGGCGGATCCGCCAACCGTGACCACGTCGCAGTCGGGCGCAGATCTGATGCTCATTTACACTAGCGTGGATCTGCCGGGTCCCTACGCCAGCTACCCGCACACGGCGGAGATGGCGCCGATGTGCACCGAGCTTCTGGCCCAGGGCTACGGCGTAAGCGACGGAGGCCTTCCGTCGAAGCTGCTGTTCGAGGGCAGTCAATACGTCACGATGCTCGGAGACAAGATCCTTCGTGGGTTCCTGACCGACGGTGGCTCGATCTGCTGTGGAGACTCCGGAGGTCCGCTCTACGCGATGATCGATGGGGAACCCTGGATCGCAGGTCTTGCGTCCAGGGGCTCGAGTGATTGCACGCCGGGCGTCCCGGGAACCTGGGTCCGCGTCGAGGCCTTCGAAGGCTGGATTCGGGACAACACCCGATGGACCTCCGCCAACGAGGAGGACCTAGCGCCTGGAGTTCCGGCAGCGCCACCTCACTTTGTTTTTTGGGCGAGCAGCGAGAGTGGGGCCTTTTTCGCCCCAAGCTTGAACTTCTCTCCCTCGGGTCGGCCCCACTCCCCAGGGTCACCATACTGTCAGCAACCCATTGGAACGCCGGTCCCCTGCAACATCTTCACCGGCCCGACTACAGACAGGACGACCGACCCGTTGGGAACACAGATCGTCTGGTACTCGAAAGCGAGCATCGCACCGAGCGCCGACATGCGACGGCTCATCCGCGGTGGGCGCGATCGCAATGCATACCTGCAGAAGCAATTCGAGGATCGAGGCCCGATCTTCATCTACGCAGAGTTTCTGTTCCAGGAGGCGCTCACCGGGGACAGCTCCGCATGGCTTTCCATCCTAGACGTTTCCCCTTCTACGGATGTCGACGCCCCTGTGTTCGCAGATCTCGCCCCAAGCCTCGAGCTCGATCCGAAAGGTTCCATGAAGCTCTTCCTCAACTGGTCGCAGCTTCGCTTGCTTGGCGCGACGACCCCGGACAGCGGCCTGAGCGCAATCGCGATTCCGACCGGTGAATGGGTCGAAGTGGAGCTCGAGTACGCTCGCTCTTCGGGACGCGGCGCGATGGACGGCCTGGTGAGGGTGTACATCGATGGCGCCCTCGCACTCGAGCAAACGGGCATTGAAACTTGGCGCTCCGGGTTCCCGAGGTTCAATGCGCACCTCGGCATGGTTGCCAGCTCGAATTGGTTGCCATCACCCACGCAGTATCATTTCCGGCGAGCGGCAGTCACGAACTACAAAGCCAGCGACGGGATCGCGGGGAACGGCATCTGATCACCGCGATTTGCTCCCAGGTCGCGTCGGGCTCGCTGCTCGATCGGATCGCCCGAAGGGTCGGCAAACTGATTTAGAACCGCTCGGGTGCAAGCTCCCAAACGGTAGGTGAGCGCCACAGTGCCGAGAGGGTGAGCTCGCGCATGTGACTGAACTCGCGTGGCAGCTTGTCGTAGAGCCGGTCGAAGAGCGACTCTTGATCGTAGAGCTCCTTCTTCCACTCCTCGCGATCGATGCTCATCACCGCTTTGAAACGCTCCTTGCTGAACTCGAGGCCGCGCCAGTCCAGCTCGTCGTATTGCGGCATCCATCCAAGCGGGCTTTCGGTCGAGCTTGCACGGCCGCGAACGCGGTCGACGATCCAGCGTAGCACCCGCATGTTCTCGCCGAATCCCGGCCACACGAACTGGCCACCCTCGTCTTTGCGGAACCAGTTGATCAGAAAGATGCGGGGCGGCTTTGGTGTATTGCGTCCGATCTCGAGCCAGTGGTTGAAATAGTCGGCCATGTGGTAGCCGCAGAACGGCAGCATCGCGAAGGGGTCGCGTCGGATCTTTCCGACCTCGCCACCTGCTGCAGCGGTCTGCTCCGAACCGATCGTCGCGGCCATGAAGACGCCGTAGGCCCAGTTGAACGATTGAACCACGAGGAGCATCGTCGTCGCGCGGCGCCCGCCGAAGACGAAGGCCTGGACCGGCACGCCGGCAGGGTTCTCCCAGTCGGGATCGCTGACCGGGCACTGAGACGCTGGCGCGGTGAAGCGAGCGTTCGGGTGGGCCGCCG
>CBDUCC010000531.1:0-2327 GCA_965365555.1 uncultured Myxococcales bacterium
GGCTCGCGGCGGCTCGGGCCCTCGGATCACGCCCCGTGCGGGTGAATCTGGTCGATCGATCGAATCACCATTTGTTCCAGCCGCTGCTGTATCAGGTGGCGACGGCGCTTCTTCCCGCGCCGGACATCGCTGCGCCCTTGCGCAACATACTTTCCGCGCGCGACAACATCCGCGTCCTACTGGCAGAGGCGCAGCGAATCGATGTCGAGCGGCAGGTCGTCATGCTCGACCACGAGGAACCGCTCCGATACGACTATCTCATCGTCGCGACTGGGCTCAAGAATCACTACTTCGGGCACCCGGAGTGGGAGCAGCACGCGCCAGGTCTGAAGACACTCTACGATGCCCTCGAGATCCGGAACCGGGTCCTTCTGGCGTTCGAAGCTGCCGAGCGCCTCGATGATCCGAAGGACAAGCGCGCGTTTCTCACCTTCGTCGTCGTCGGCGGCGGTGCGACCGGCGTCGAGCTCGCCGGTCAGCTCGCGGAGATCTCGCGCAATGCGCTTCGCAAAGACTTCACGACGATTGATCCCTCGAGCGCGCGGATCATTCTGGTCGAAGGTGGAGATCGCATCTTCCGGGACTACAGTCCGGTTCTATCCGAGTGCGCCCGGCGCGACCTCGTCTCCTTGGGCGTCGAGGTCCGCACCTCGACCCTGGTCACTGACCTCGACGGTTCCGGGGTGACGCTCAGCGGAAACGAGCGGATCGATGCGCACACGGTGCTCTGGGCGGCGGGCGTTCGAGCGAGCTCGCTCACCGAGCAGTTGGGAGCAGAGCTCGATGAGCTCGGCCGCGTCAAGGTGACGCCCCATTGTACCGTGCCAGGGCGAGATGAAGTTGCCGTGATCGGGGACCTGATGTCGTTTCCGAGGAAGAAGGACGGGCCGCCGCTACCGGCGGTCGCACAGGTCGCGCTTCAGAGCGGCAAGCTCGTCGCCTCGAACATTCTGCGGCGCTGCCGAGGGGAGCCGCTCGCTCCGTTCAAGTACTTCGACAAGGGGCTGATGGCGACCATCGGCCGCAATCGAGCGATTGTGGAGTCACGCGGCTTCTCACTCACCGGGATGACAGCCTGGCTTGCCTGGCTCTTCATTCACATCGCCTTCCTCGTCGGATTTCGAAACCGGATCTCTGTGCTCTCACTATGGATCTGGGCCTACCTGACGAATGACCGCGCATCGCGTGTCGTGTTCAGCAACCCGAAAGAACAGGGGCCGGCGGTACTCGAACCGCGACCCTCGCGACCCCCTTCACGCGCCGAACAAGCTACAGCCGAGGCCAGCATCCCGACCGCTCAACCGAAGAGTGGCTGGCCATGGTCGCGTTCGGATGACTGAGGTCACCCCGCGGGCCTAGTAGGCTCCCGACTGTAGCCCGATCGGCGCATCCTCAGGCGCTGGTGGTTGAAGTTCCGGTCGATCCGCGGGTACTCTCCTCGCGGGGGCCCTTGGGGCCATGGCGCGATGCACTGGAGGACGATTCGTGGGTGACCTTCGACCGGTTTCTCTGCTTCTTGGGGTGGCTCTTGCCACAGCTGGCTGTGGCGAGCGGTCCTCCTCTGTGCCTTGCGTTTCCGATCTCGTCGTCGATCTGGAGCTCTTCGTCGAAGACCCGGTGCGCGCGGTCCCCATCGATGAAGTCTCGTGGACGATTCGCGGCGGTGACATGCCGTCGATGCATGGCGTGATCAACACCCGTGACCCGAACGCAACGCCCTCGGTGGAGGTATTGGGTTTGCCGCCGGGCAGCTACGAGGCCGAGCTTCAGGCCCAATCGGCAGACGGCGGAACCAGCTGTGCCGGCTCGGTGCCCTTTGATGTCGTCAACGATGCGGCGACCAAGGTCGCGGTACATCTCCGATGCGCCTCTGCGCCAGAGCTGGGCGGGGTACGCGTGAACGGCAAGCTAAACTCCTGTGCGGATCTCGAAAAAGTCGTCGTCGCGCCCCTCCAAACCTCCGTCGGCAACCGGATTGCCGTCCGATCCGAGGCACGCGATCTCGATGGGGATCCCATCGAATACGCATGGACTTCGAAACGGGGCAGCTTCTTGGAGCCCTTCTCGCCCGCAACTTCGTATACCTGCGAAGTGCCCGGTGAGGATACGCTGACCATCACCGTCAGCGATGATGAGTTCGAGCACTGCACCTGCAACTGGAGCGTCGACGTCCGCTGTGTCGACGGCGATGGAACCGGCGGAACCGGCGGCGATGGCGGAGGCGGGGCTGGCGGAACCGGCGGAACCGGCGGCGATGGCGGAGGCGGGGCTGGCGGAACCGGCGGAGCTGCGGGTAGCGGTGGCGTCGGCGGAAGCGCAGGCACGGG
>CBDUCC010000532.1:0-2325 GCA_965365555.1 uncultured Myxococcales bacterium
GATCCCGAGCCAGCCGAGTCCGACGATCGCGAGCGCCTCGCGCGGGGAGAGATCGACGTCGCGCGGAGTGAGTGTGAAGAAAGCGAGTCCCAGCAAGCCGGGAACCAGCAGAGAGACCAGCCACCCCAGCCACATGCCCTCGAAGACCCCGAGGACGGCCGGCGGGATCATGGCGACCGCCACGGCCATCAGCAGGCCGCCAAGGACATGGAGGATTTCGCCGTATCTCACCGGTCGCTCTCTCGGACGGGTGTGATCAGGATGGGAACAGCTCGGTCACGCCCGACACCGCATCGGCGAGGGCAAACACGATGGCTTCGTCGCCGGCCTGAAGCGTGTCACTCCCCCTCGGAATGATCATCTTCTCGTCGCGCACGATGGTCGCGAGGATGGCGTGCTCGGGGAGCTGGATATCTTCGATCCGTCTCCCGATCAGCGGGTTGTCGGTCGATACGATGAAATCGATGACCTCCGCATCCGAGTCCTTGAACACGGTTACGTTTTGGATCGAACCGCGCCGGACGTGCTGCAGGATGGCGTTGGCCGCACTGATCCGCGGGCTGACCGCGGTCTCGAGTCCGATGCGACGCGCCAGGGGCAGGTAGTCCGTGCGGTTCAGCAGTGTGATGATCTGCTTGACCCCGAGGTCCCTGGCGACGAGCGACGAGATGATGTTCATCTCATCCTCATCCGTGAACGCGACGAAAGCGTCCGTCTCACCGACACCCTCGAACTCGAGAAGCTCGACATCCGTCGCGTCGCCTCGCAGGATCAGGGTGCGCTCCAGTCGAACGGCGAACTCGTGCGCCATCTCGGGGTCAGCGATCAGGACCGTGCCTTCGATGCCGTGCTGCTCGAGTAGCTTGGCGAGGTAGAAGGCCTCCCGGCTGTGGCCGGCGATCATCACGCGCGTCAGCTTCGTCGGCGCATAGCCGCACAGCCCCATGGCGCGAGTGATCTCGTCCTCGGCGGCGATCGCGTATACGTGGTCGAAGGCATGAATCGCGGTGTTGCCGTCGGGGATCATGGTCTCACCGTCACGCTCGATCGCCACGGCCAACAGCGATCGCCGACCGACCTTGCGACCGATCTCCAGCAGCGTCTTCCCGTCGACGGGCGCTCCTTCCAGCACCGTGAGGCCGATCAACTGGACCGCGCCACCCGCGAACAGCGTGAGATCCGTGGCCGCCGTGGACTCCAGCAACGCGAAGGTCTCGAGGGCGAGCTCGCGCTCGGGATTGATCAGCAGGTCCACCCCGAAACGGGAGGGGCGCAGGGCCTCTCCGCCGCGATAGAAGTCGGGGTTGGAAACTCGAGCCACCTTGGTCAGGCCACGCCGGGGCTGCACGGACATGCAGCAGACCAGGTTCACCTCGTCCACACTGGTGACGGCCAGCAGCATGCCGGCCTGCTCCACGCCGGCGGCCTCGAGGACCGTCAGGTTGACTCCGCTGCCCTCGACGACCGCGACGTCCAGGTGGCTCTCGACGTAGTCGAGGCGATCGCGGTCGACATCGATCACGACCACGTCGTGCTGCTCCTTCGCGAGTCGCTCGGCTACGTGGTAGCCGACCTCGCCGGCGCCGACGATGAGAATGCGCATACTGGGTACGGACCCCGCTGAGCGGTCTAGACGAAAGTCGAAGCGGAAAGATCCGCTCCGTGTGTCCGCGAAGCAAGGATCTCCGGGTCGCGCGGCATCTCCCAACGAGATAGAATGAGCGCGCCGCAGGACCCACGGGCCCGTAGCTCAGTTGGTTAGAGCAGGGGACTCATAATCCCAAGGTCGCTGGTTCGAGTCCAGCCGGGCCCATTTCCCCAACCCCTTGAAGGTGCCACACTTGCCGAGAAAGGCCTCTCGGCGTGGCTTCGAGGTGTGGAGGCCAGTGTGCAGGGTTGTGCTGGGAATCAGGGACATCGCGCACGGGCTTGCGCACCCCACTTGGGAGTGCTTTCCCTGCCTACTGCTACTGGCACCGTCCATGTGACTGTCGGGCAGGAGGCCACAGATGGGCCATCCAAGCTTCCATCGCCTATATTGACACTATTCCCCCTCGTTTCCTCAGGAGGCAGCTATGGCCGACCTGCTGGAACGACTCTCGTTCGCGCTCGGTGACCGTTACGCCATCCAGTCCGAAATCGGTCGCGGCGGCATGGCCACGGTATTTCTGGCCGAGGATCTCAAGCACCAGCGCAAGGTCGCCATCAAGGTCCTCCACCCCGAGCTAAGCGTGACCCTCGCCGCCGAACGCTTCCTGAGCGAGATCAAGATCGCCGCCGGGTTCAATCACCCTCACATCCTGGCGCTGTTCGACTCGGGCGAGG
>CBDUCC010000533.1:0-2320 GCA_965365555.1 uncultured Myxococcales bacterium
GCCATCTCGCGCTACGAGATCGACTACGCGATCCCCAGGGAAGAGAAGAGGAAGCAGGAACGTAGGCGGCGGAGAGGCGTCAGGATCGGCGTCCCGATTGCCGTCGGCCTGGTTGTCGCCGGCATAGTCGGCGGAGCGGTCAGCGCGTCGATGATCCGCAGCGGCTTCGATTAGCGTGGCAGAGCGCAACCCAGTTGGTGCTTCTTGCTCGTGCGACGCCGGCACCGATCAGGTGCAGCCTTCGCACGCTCCCCTCGACCTCCCGACTCTCTACGGAGGCACTCCGCGATTGAGCAGTTCGCGCCAGCTTGAGCGGGTGAGCGACGTCGAGTAGCACTACGAGCTTTTGCTAGCAGTACAGGCTTTCGGGGCCCGCTTCATCGGCCCATCAACACATTTTTCGAGGAGAGATCATGCACACGGCAATGTTCAGCCGACTTGGGCGGCCCGCAGCTTCTGCGCTTTTGCTCGCGCTTACCCTTTCACTTGCTTCGGTGTCCTTCGGGCAGACCGAGACCGCGGAAGAGACGAAGTCCACCGCCGCCCAGATTCAGGAACTGGTGGCAGCGCTCGACACCCGGCGCGCCGAGCTCGATGAGCTGGCGAAGAAGGTCGACGAGAACCTAGACCGCGCCAGCGCCGTCATGATGCAGAGAGAGATCTCCAAGCGGCGCGAGAAGTATCGGCGCGACGTGGCAAGCCTCGTGAAGCTCGTGGTCAATGCTGAGGACGCCGGAGCGGAGGTTGCCCAAGGCCGAAAGGCCGCCATCGAGATCCTCGAAGCCGAGGCCCCAAAGATGAAGGCGACGCTGGAGGAGCAAAGGAAGCAGACGCTAGCGCTGATGGACACAGCGACGAATGGAACTCCGGAGGAAGTAGACGAGGCGCGAACCGATCTCATCACCGAGATCTCGGCATCGACTCGCTTGCTCAAATATCTGAATTCGAACATCGACCAACGAAAGCAGCTCGGGCTCGACGTGGACGCCGACACGGCCGAGTTGACCCAATGGCTGAAGACGCGGGCCGACGTCGGTGTCGGGCTCCTCCAGGACACGAAGGAACAGATCGACGAGCTCGCCAAGCTGCGTGGTGCAGAAGCGGACGTCGACGCGCAGAGAGAGCTCGCCACGCTTCGGAAGCAGCGTGACGCATTGGCCGAGAACCTGCGTGCCGCCGCCGCTTTGATGGACGAGCACGGTCTCGACACCTCCGACCTTCGACAGAGCATCATCGGCGCAACGGGCAAGCTCTCTCAAGACATCCTCGACAAGGACGTCGCCGCGGGTTTGTTGGAATCATCGGTCGAAGATCTCGCTGATTGGTTCCTGACGAACGGGGCCGAGATCGTCTTCAACGTGCTCACTTTCTTGCTCATCCTCTTCGTCTTCTGGGTGGTCTCGCGGATCGCGAGGGGAACGGTACGCCGCGTGATCGCGCGGTCGAAGCTGCAGATTTCGAGCCTGGCGAGGGACTTCTTCATCAAGATGACCAGTCGCACGGTGATGTTGCTGGGGGTCCTCATTGCAGTCGCACAACTCGGCGTCGAGGTCGCTCCGCTACTCGCCGGCCTCGGCATTGCCGGCTTCATCGTCGGCTTCGCGCTTCAGGACACCTTGTCGAACTTTGCATCGGGCATGATGATTCTCGCGTACCGCCCGTTCGACGTTGGCGACGCGATCGAAGCGGCGGGAGTGACAGGCACGGTGGACCAGATGAATCTCGTTTCGACCATGATTCTGACCTTCGACAACCAGCTGTTGATTTTGCCCAATAAGCAGGTCTGGGGCGGCATCATTCGCAACATCACCCACCAGGACAAGCGTCGCGTCGACATGACGTTTGGCATTGGCTACTCGGACGACATCCCGAAGGCAGAAGAGGTTCTCGCGGCAATCGTGACGAGCCATGAGAAGGTGCTCAAGGACCCCGAGCCGGTCGTTCGTTTGCACACCTTGGGTGAATCGTCCGTGGACTTCATCGTTCGACCATGGTCGAAGACCAAGGACTACTGGGATGTCTACTGGGACGTCACGCGGGAAGTGAAGCGTCGCTTCGACGAGGAAGGGATCTCGATTCCGTTTCCCCAGCGCGACGTGCACATCCATCGGCACGGAGGAAACGGCGGCGGAGCGGATACCCCTGGGCCCCAACGTTCGGACACCGCGACCTCCGCACAGACCCCGATTCCGAGCGAGGAAGAGGATGCCTAGCCGTGGTCATTGGCCTTGTGGCAGCCGGCCAAGCTAGCTGTGACACGCCAAGCGTGTCCGCGAGCATGGCCGAAATCGCGCAGGCTACGTTGGACTTGCCAACCGGG
>CBDUCC010000534.1:0-2304 GCA_965365555.1 uncultured Myxococcales bacterium
GACCAAGCGATTAACAGTCGCCCGCTCTACCAACTGAGCTACGCTGGAATGGCTGGCGGTGATAGCGTGACTTCCGCGGCTGTCAAGCAGCCGAATTCGCTCTGAATTCGAAGCCTGCGCCTTCCGCCGGCGTGATCCGCCTGGCGGCTTCGCTGCGCCGCCCCAGACTGGAGTCAGATGGCGCTCCGAATCCAGATCCTGGTCCTCGCTATTGGCCTTGCGATCGCAGGCGTGGTCGCCGCTGAGGCCTCTGGTCTGCCATCGGATGTGCTCGGCCCCGCGCCGCGGGAAGCCGATGGCCGCTTCGTCAATTTCGCCGGCCACGGCTCGCACGGCGACCTCTCGGTCCGGATCCCCTTCTTTTGGAGGCGTATCATAGGCGTGTTCCGTGATCGCCCCGGCGCGCCCCCCGTCACGTCGAACGACGGAGCGTTCCTTCGCGAAAACGCCAAGCACAGCGAGCCGACCGTGACCTGGGTGGGTCACTCAACGCTGCTCGTGCAGATGGACCATGTGACCTTCCTCACCGACCCGATTTGGTCCCAAACGCCGAGTCCGGTTTCCTTCGCCGGACCCAATCGCTTCGTGCCACCCGGCCTCGCTATGGAGGACCTCCCGCCGATCGACTTCGTGGTGGTCTCCCACAATCACTACGACCATCTCGACCTTCCGACGCTACGGGCCCTCGCGAAACGGAGCGCCGCGACGCGGTTCTTCGTTCCCCTCGCGAACGCTGCGCTGCTTCGCGACGATGGGATCCACAACGTGCATGAGCTCGATTGGGGAGCCTCCGTCGAGCACGCAGGCGTTCGGGTGTACTGCGTGCCCGCGCAACATTGGAGCAAGCGTGGGCTCGGCGATGATCGTGAAGCGCTTTGGTCATCCTGGGTGGTGATCGGCCCCGAGCGGCGTTTCTACTTCTCCGGAGACACCGGCTACTTCGACGGATTCACTGCAATCGGGGAAGCACTAGGCCCATTCGACCTCGCCGCCGTCGCGATCGGCGCGTACGAGCCGCGCGCCATGATGAAGGAGTCGCATATGAATCCGGAGGAAGCCATCCGGGCCGCGCTCGATCTACGCGCCGCGCGCGCCTTGGCGATTCACTTTGGGACGTTCGATCTTTCCGATGAGCCCGTCGAGGAGCCACCCGTTCGTTTTCGGAAAGCCGCTGAAGGCACGGATCTCCGCGACGATCGGGCCTGGGTGTTCGACATCGGTGAGACGCGCGCTTTCTAGCGCTTTGGCGCCGACTGCGCGGGGCGGGGCAGAGCGTGCAGCACGGGATTGCAAGGACGCCGGGTGCCCGATCAGGACCCCCGTGTCAGCTTGCCTTCATGGCCGACGACCCCTTCTTCCGGCAGCTCGGTGACGACCGCTTCCAGGCCACCCAGTGGACGCGGGGGCCCTGGCATCCCGACCATCAACACGCCGGACCTCCTTCGGCCCTGGTCGCCGGCCGCTTGGCCGACGCGCTCGATGAACCCTTTCGAGTCGTCCGCGTCGCAGTCGAGGTCACCAGGCCCGTGCCCATCGGCGCGCTTCGCCTCGTGCGCGCGACCCGTCGCGACGGTCGCAGCGTCAAGGTGCTCACAGGTATGCTCTACGACGACGCCGACAAGCTCGTCTTGTCGGCCGAAGTGTTAGCGATCGCCGAGGCCGCCGTCCGTGTCGATCCGCAGCCACCTCCGATGGACGAACCCACGCCCGAGCAAAGCGAACCCGTCGACTTCCCCTTTTTCACGAAGTCGGAACCCTGTTACGCGAACGCGATGGAGCTGCGGTTCGGACGCGGTACGTTCGGCGTCGGTGATGTGATGGGGTGGATGCGGACGAGGATTCCTCTTCTCGAAGGCCGCATGCCTTCTCCCCTCGAGCGGGTCATGCTCGCCGCCGACAGCGGGAACGGGATCAGCCAGCGGCTCGACATCCGGAAGTTCACGTTCCTCAACGCCGATCTCACCGTGACGTTACAGCGGCCGGCCAGAGGAGACTGGGTCGGGATGGCCGCCCGCACCGACCTCGACACGCGCGGCATCGGGGTCGCGGACACGCGCCTTTATGACGCCCGGGGTCCGATTGGTCGTGGCATTCAAACGCTGCTCGTGCGCGAACGCGGCCAGTCGCCGCCGCCTAAAGCGGGTAGTGAACGCCGGTGAGGTCCTCAGAGACGTTCCAAAGTCGCTCGGCGGCGTTCTCATCCTTCGAGCGCTTGTTGCTCTTCACTCTTTTCGGCGGGCCGTTCATCTCGAGGAAGCCGCTCGGACCGTAGTACTCGGCACCGTGAACGTCCGACTCGGTGGC
>CBDUCC010000535.1:0-2292 GCA_965365555.1 uncultured Myxococcales bacterium
GAACCGACCTCGGGGCCGCCGAGCCCTACGCGCCCAACGGCTCAACCTCGGTGGGTTGTCGGGTCATCACTTGCTTTCGTGTTTCGTCTTGAGTGCTTGGACAGCGACCTCGATCACCGGCGCGACAGCCGTGAGCTTCGATAGCGACGATCCCGGGCCCGTGAGCGTCGAGACCGCGCTTTCGATCTGCTGCACGCGACCCGCGATTCGGTCGAATTCGTCCTTCAGCTCGTCGGCGTCTGCCTGCAATTCGGCGAGGGCCATTTCTCGGATGTCGCCGACCATCTCTTCTTCGAGCCCGGGTTTGCTGCGTTGCGCCACGAATACGACGATGGCTGCCAGGACGCCATTTGCGCCCGCGAGGTAGAACGCGCCTTTGACCCTCCCGTAGGTTTCGGCCAGCAGCTCGAAGAGCCCGATGTTGATCATCCCGACTGCGAGGACAGCGAGGCCCAAGGCGATCGCAAGCGCAGTGAAGCGCTGCCCGGTTCGTCGCGCGTTGATCTTCAGCAGCGCCGTTTCGGCGTGCACCCAGATTCGAAGCTTCAACATGACTTCGCTCATGACGCCTTCCTCACCGCAAGAACCGCCCAACTAGGATGCCAAGCGAGAAGATTGCCAACCCACTGACCACGGGCGTCTCACGCAGCTCGTGCTCCAGGAGCTCGACCAATTCCTGAACCTGACCCATGAATCCCTCGTGCTCCGTCTCCGAAGAGGCGTCCTGGTCCGTTGCAAGCGCCGAACTGTCCAGCGACGCTGACGGCTGTTGAGCCTCTGGCGCTTGTTTGCGAGCGGCTGCCAGCGCAACGACTTCAGCGCGCAATGCAGCCAGCTCGGATTTGATTTCTTCATTTCTCATCACGGTCTCCTGGGCGGTGGAAGGCTAGCCTACCCAACGGGTTCCTGAGTCTTCAAGCAAGGCCACGGTCCGGAGTCGTCGTCGCTCGGTTCCTGGAACATGCGAAGGCCGAAGCTGAGGAGAAGTGTGCCCCGACAACCCGGACAATCAGGTTCTGCGGTCTTGGCAGCTCCCCGGGTTCACGATCGAAGCCCAACGCGAAGTGCACTTCAATCTGGACGGCGAGCCCACGACCGAGACCGACCTGCACCTCTCCGTGCTACCGAAACATCTCGGCGTCGCATTTTGAGCCACCGATTGGATTCGAACCAACGACCTACGGTTTACGAAACCGTTGCTCTACCAACTGAGCTACGGTGGCAATGCGGCGAAGCTGGTAGCGTGCGTGGGGGCTGCTGTCAATTCGGAACGCCGGCGGCGGTGGGAGACCAAAGGGCGAAGTCCGGCCAGTACCGGCGGCGCGAACGCGGAGCGAAGCGACCGCCCCGGAGTCAGGACTAGCGGTGGCCGTGGGCGCGTCGGACGTCGCTCGCCCTGCACGCGTATCAAACGGCCCAGACCCCCCTGGTTCAATGCGCTCCATCGACTCAGAGGTCGTCGTCCGCGTCGTCGACGATGAGCTCCTCTTCGGTCTCGTCGTCGTCGTCGGCATCCGCCTCGTCGTCGTCGTCGTTTTCGGGCGCGGTGTACTTGAGGTCGACATCCGCGTCGGCGAGCTGGGTCTCGAGCAGCTCCATCAGCTCGTCGAGGTCCTCCCCGCTCCACTCGTCGAGGATCTCCGAGATGAAATCGTAGAAGTCGCCGCTATCGATACGGCGCTCGATCTCCTCGATGTCGTCGTCGGAAAAGGTGCTGACGAGGTCATCGCGCAACGCGTCGATCTCGCCATCCTCGATCGCGTCAGCCACCGAGAGCCGGACTTGCCGCATTGCGCGCTTATTTAGGAAGATCTCCATCCGAAAACCTCTAAACGGGGTCGAATCGGCGCTACTATAAGAGAGGGTCCGAGGCTGTCAATCTTGTCCACGCGAGTTCCCGGCGCCTATGCTACCGCCGTGCCAAGCCGCGTCGCCGCCCTCTGCTTGAGCGTCCTGTGCCTCAGCGCGCCTGCGGCGCTCCGGGCGGAGCCCTCCGAGCTTCCGGGCGACCCACCGAAGCGCGAGGGGTCCTTTGCCGTCGGCCCCGAAACCGGTCTCGTGATTCCTCTATCGACCAAACGCCTCTGCCCGGACGGGGTGGGCTGCATTGTCGACCTGGGTTGGGCGGTCGAGGTCGGCTTCTCCTACCGCTGGAAGAACGGCCTCGGGCTCGGCTTCGGCTACGAGTTCTGGCTGATGACCGCCAACGGTGTCTACGAAACCACGGTCGTTCAGTCGTTTGTCGGGAACCTCCAGTATGCCTTCCTGCCCAGTCGGGCGATGCACCCGCTT
>CBDUCC010000536.1:0-2288 GCA_965365555.1 uncultured Myxococcales bacterium
GAGGATTTCCGCCTCGACACGCTCCGCAAGCTCGGCCCCGTCATGCTCGATCGCGAGAAGCATCGCCGGGTGCTTCTTCATCCGGACGACGTGGGCGGGCGTGTCCGGAACGTAGCGCGTGGTCAGCTTCGGAATGTGGTGCCGGCGCTGCTGCTCCGCCCATCGCTGGAAGGTCTGCACCGGGACGTCCTCCACCCCGAGGGCCGGCAATACGCGCGAGATGTAGCGAACCAGCGCATCGTTGAACACGATGACCAGCATCTGGTCGGAACGGAAACGCTGCGGATCCTGGAACGCAAGATACGCCAGACGGTGCAGGCCGATCGTCGTCTTTCCGCTGCCCGCGCCGCCCTGGATCACGACCAGACCCGAGGTCGGACGGCTGATCAGCTCGAACTGGGTCGGGTCGATCAGCGCAGTGATTTCGGAAAGGTGTTTGTCCTCGCGGAGCTCATCGTCCCCGATGCCGAGCTCACCGGGGCGATGATACGACTCCGGACGCATTGCCACGCCTTGCCCGCCGGCTAGCTTGGTCGATTGATCGGCAACCCGAGTCCAGGAGCCGTCCCGTCCGAGTCGGAAGGTTCCCTGGGGCGTCCCGATGCGACGAAGCTTGCTGCCGGTGATCGAAAGGTTTCGACGGATGAGCACCTCACCCTCGACCTCGCGATCCCCGAAGATCTCATCGTAGTCGTCGCCCTCTTCGTAGCGGTAGTAGACGCGGCTCACCGGAGCATCGCGCCAGTCGACGATTCGGACGCCGGTCTTGTTGTCGAGGAACGTGCTCCTGCCGATCAGGATCTCGCGCTTCCGGTCGTCCTCCTCGAGCACCATGCGGCCGAAGTACGGCGAGGTCGGGTCGACCGAGCCCTCCATGACCTTGGCCCGACGCTGTGCGACTTGCTGCAGCCGCTCCATTTCTTCGATCAGAGGCGGAACGTCCTCCAGCCGGGCCTCGCGGATCTGGTCACGGAGCGCGATCAGCTCGGCGTCGTAGTCGATGAGCTGGCCCCGCGGTGTTGGCCGCTTGGCTTGCAGGGTCCGGTGGACGCGGGCGAGCACCTTCTGTTCCTGGGCCACGGTTTGGTCCATCTCCGCATCGCAGAGCGGGGCATCCGCATCAGGGCGCTGGTTGAGCTCAGCTTGCTTCATGTTCCGCGTATCAAGGACGACTCGCATCCCGTTTGGGCGAATTCGGGGACGAGTAGCACGATTCGGACGTCGCTCCAAGCACCAAGAGAAAGCCCAGTGCTTTGGAGAGGATCCGTCAGTCGAGCGACTTGAGAAGGATCTTGGAACGGCGCGCCTGGTCGTAGTGCGAGCGACGCGCGACCGGAATCTCTTCAAGCTCGCAGCCATCGAAACCGCGCTCCCGGAACCAATGGCTGGTCTGCGTCGTCAAGACGAAGAGCTGTCGTAGCCCATGCGCGGCAGACTCTCGCTCGAGGTAGTGCAGGAGCTGGTCGCCGCGGCCGGAGGTTCGGTAGTCGGGATGCACGACCAGACAGGCGAGCTCTGCGATCGCCTCATCGGGATACTCGTACAGAGCGCCGCAGGCGACCACCATCCCGTCGCGCTCGATGACCGTGAACCGATCGATGTCGTTTTCGAGCATCTCGCGGGATCGCCGAACGAGGATTCCCTGCTCTTCGAGGGGTTCGATCAGAGCGAGGATGCCTCCGATGTCCCCCTGCTCCGCCGGGCGGACGCCTTCGAACGCCTCGGAGGTCACCATGGTGCCGACCCCGTCGCGAGTGAACAGCTCGCGAAGGAGCGAGCCGTCAGCCTGGCGCGAGACGAGGTGCGCGCGTGGCACTCCGCCTTGGCAAGCCTCGATCGCAGCGCCGAGATGTCGTTCGATGTCGTGGCCGAAATCGCGCCCGGAGCGCAAAAGTTGCTCGGCGTCCCGCGGCGTGAGCTGCGTCGGAATGTTACCTTCGGCATCCTGGACGCCCTGTCCCTCGACCAGGCCGATGAGCTTGTCCGCACTGAGCGCGATCGCCGTCGCTGCGGCCACCTCGTGACTACTGATGTTGAACGCCTCGCCCGTCGCCGAATACCCGATCGGTGTCAGGACCACGATCGCCTCGTCGTCGAGCCTTTGCTCGATCGCCTCGGCGTCGATCCGCCTCGGCCTACCGGTGTGCTGATAGTCGACGCCATCGACGACACCGACGGGTTGTGCGATGACGAAGTTGCCGGTGGCGACGCGGAGCCTTGCTCCGGCCATCGGCGAGTTCGGAAGCCCCATCGAGAGCAACGCCTCGAGCTCGACCCGATTGGTTCCG
>CBDUCC010000537.1:0-2285 GCA_965365555.1 uncultured Myxococcales bacterium
TCGGAGCGGTCTGGCGCCACTTCCAGCCGGTCTCGCCGATGACGATCGGCAAGGACTCACCGATCGTCACGCTCCTTCCGGACGCGTCGAGGTATCGATAGTTGTAGACGGCGTCGTAGTTCTGCTGCGCCTTGGCGAACGATGCGTTCATCATGGCTTCTGCGCGTAGAGGACCCTCCGGCACTCCGAGCTGCCGCCAATCCCACTGCCGGTAGTTGGTGATCGGGTACATGTGGATCGCCACGAAATCGAGCAACCGAAGGATGCTATCGGGCCTTCTGCCAAAGAAGTTGGCGTAGAACGTGTAGTCGTCGTCGGCCGTGACCGGCTGCGTGACGTTCTCACGCGTTCGGCTGATGTATCCGGCGAGGCAGTCGAGCGGCATGAAAGCTGCGAAGAACGAAGTCTCGTTGCCCACGCTGACCGTCACGACGTTCGAATAGGTGTTGGCCAAGCGTATCGCGGTTTCGACTTGCGAGTCGTTGATCAGGCTTTCGCAGTTTTCCTGGGCCTCGCCTGGAGCAAGGCCCTCGAGAAACAGCCCTTGCTGAAACCGCATTTCCGGAAAATTCTCCTGGGCGATCCGCAGGATCTTCTCGGACACGGGGTCTGCCCCGAACAAGCGCAGCAGGTCGTAGCCAGCGAGGTTCAACAAGGTGAGGTCCTCGAGGACATCGGCATCGCTCGGGACCTCGCCGAAACCCGGCCCTGCCGCACGGAACGCGCTGTAGTTGAGGGCATTGCCAGTGAAGTAAATCTCCGGCAACGGCCGCAGCTCGATCCCGCCGCCATCACCGGTCGTACAAAAGGAGAGGTTGTCGTAGAAGTTGCCGGAGGGTTCGTCGTTGGACGCGGTGGCGGAGAAGCCGAACTGAAGCAGCTGGCCGACGAGACCGGCGTCGATCGTGATCTCGATGGAGTAGCCCATCCATTCGACCGGAAGGTTCGTCGTATCGAGGGTGATGTCGTTGGTCACCGCGAAGCCCGCATCCGGGTCGACCGTCCTGATGAACGCAAGGGCGGTGCTGTCGCACGGGGGGTTGGGTGTGGTGCTGCAGACCGGGTCAGCCGGGTCGTTGATGTTGCCCCGCTTGGCGTCGAAGCTGAAGGTGAACGTCTTGCCGACATCGTCCGCCACGATGGTACGTTCCTGGAACGTATTGGCCTGGACTCGATCCCCGGCCTCCTGCTGGGGTCTCGCGTTGTAGTCGCTGATGATGACCAGTTGCTGCTGCCCCTGCTCCGGGCCGCCTTGCCCCAGCGCGATGCCGGAGAACCCGCCCGTGTTGTTGGGTGCGGGGAAAGGGCCATACCCGAAGAGGTAATCACCGGTGTCGAAATCAAACACGTTGCCGAAAACGATCCACCCATCCTCGGCCAGCGCCGCAGGGCTCTCTTGGTCGAGCCCCTCGAAGTCCTGCTGGTACTCACAGACAAGACCGGGGCACGTGACGGGGAAGCTCTTGCTCTTGTCACATGCGGTTTGTCCGTCGCTGACCGTTACGGAGATCGTTTGAGGTCCGCTGGCGCCGTCGCACGTATAGGTGGTCAAGCGTGCCGATGGATCGGCGAAACTGCCACCCGTAGCCGTCAACGTCGTGGTAAGCGCATCGCCGTCTTTGTCGCTCACCAAGACGAGCACTTCGGAGCCTTCCGGAGGAACTTCGTCGGGGACCGCGTTCAAGAAGTGCAGTCTCGGGCAGCTGTTGCCTTCGACGAACTCGAACGTCGCATTGATGTTGACGTTTCCGAGCAACTCCTCTCCGTCGACCTCGCACAGTAAGACGACATCGACGTCGACCGTGTCGTTTGCGACGACCGTGAAGTCCTGAGAACCGGTACAAAGCACATCGCCTGCGCTGTTGAACGCGGTGAGCGTGATGCTGCAGTCGCCCGTGGGCAAGTTCATGATCGTCGTCGCGACGGGCGGATCCTGTTCATCGTTGATATTGAGCTGGCCGCTCAGAGTGACCCCCGAGTCGCAAACGACGTCGAAGGTCACCGCCTCGATCTCGGCGTTGTCGATGACGAGGTTGACTTCCACGCTAACGAACGTTTCGGAATCGCTCGCTTCGCTTGCACACCCGGTGGCTGCAATCGCGAAGAGCATGAGCGCTCTGCTGACAAACGATAGACGTTTCATGGGATAGTCTCTTCCGTTACTACTCGCTGCTAAGAAAAGATAATGAGGTCGGACAAGAACGCGTAAGCACGGTGGCGGCTGCTCGACGCTTCCGCCACCGTGTCGCGGTGGAGCTGCTTAGCCGCGGCTCCCGAAGGAGCCG
>CBDUCC010000538.1:0-2284 GCA_965365555.1 uncultured Myxococcales bacterium
CCAATGTCCAACCTCCGAGACCCCTTTTTCCCAGTCGCCGGAGGGAGTCGCGGACAGAGGTCTCATTTCGTAACATCGGAAACGGCCCGGTCCGCCGGTCCCGGTCCACACGGGCCGCTCGCCACCCCCCAGGGGCAGGGGCATGGAACGAAAACTCGCCGCAATCTTCGCGCTGGACATGGTGTCGTTCTCTCGCCTGATGGGCACCGACGAGACAGGGACCCTGTCTCGTCACCAGGCGCACATCCGGGACCTGCTCGAGCCGACGATCACAGCGCACCGCGGGCACATAGTGAAGGGGACGGGCGACGGTCTGCTCGTCGAGTTCGCGAGTGCCGTGGACGCCGTGGAAGCGGCAGCGGAAATCCAGCGCCAGATGCCGGCGCGCGAGGAGGGAGTGCCCGACGAGCGCCGGATCGTGTACCGGATCGGAATCAACGTCGGCGATATCGTCGTCGAGGATGGCGACATCTACGGGGACGGGGTGAACGTCGCAGCCCGCATCGAATCACTCGCCGAGCCCGGCACGGTCTACATCTCCGAGAGCGCGTTCAACCAGGTCAAGAACAAGGTGCAGCTCGGGTTCGCCGATCTCGGTCGCCACGAGGTGAAGAACATCGAGGAGCCGGTACGGGTGTACGAGGTGCTTCTCGACCCTGCGCTCGCGGGGGCGATGCCGGGCAGGAAGCGCCGCCGGAAGAAGGTCTCGAAGGAGATGCTCGCCGCGGCGATCGTGATCGTCGTGCTCGGCGGCGGATTCGCGATCCGCGACTTCCTGATGCGCGACACGACTCGCAGGGACGCGCGCGCGACCCGGGCCTCGGCGCTCGAGCAGCTCACCGAGACGGAGGACCCGCGGCGAATCGCAGTTCTCTATTTCGAGCCACGCAGCCCCCAGGAGGAGGTGCCCTACCTCGCTGCAGGTCTCACTGAGACACTGATCACGGAGCTTGGAACCGTGCCGGCCCTGACGGTCACGTCGCGGAACGGTTCGGCCCTCTATCGGGGCGAAGTCGTGGCCCCCGACAGCATCGGTCGTGCGCTGCGGGTGGGAACGCTCGTCGACGGAACCGTGGCGCAGTCGGACGACCGGATCAGGGTAAACGTCTCCTTCGTGAACGCCGCTACCGGGGAGACCTTCGGTCGGACCCTGGTCGAGCGGCCGCGCGCCGAGTTGTTCGAGTTGCAGGACGACTTGGCCAACGAGGTCGCGCTCTTCCTGCGGGGTGCGCTCGGAGAGGAGATCGAGCTCATCGAAAGGCAGCGGGGCGCCGAGGAGAACATCGAGGCGTGGGAGTTGATGCAGCGGGCGCGCTCGCTTCGCGACCAGGCAGCGGAGCTGTATGACACCGGGAACGAGGCTGCCTGGGAGCGTCTCACCGAAGCAGACTCATTGCTGGTGCTCGCCGAAACCCTGGCACCGGAATGGGTCGAGCCGACGGTGAACCGCGGCTGGATCGCGTTCGAGAGCTCGCGGATGGCCGGCATGGCGAGGCAGGAGGAGGCCGTTCGCTGGATCGAGAAGGGGATGGAGCATTCGCGTGTCGCGATGCGGCTGGACCCTGAGAATGCCGACGCCGCCGAGTTGAAGGGGAAGCTCGAATACTGGGAGTGGATCCTCGACGTCGAGCCGGATCCCGACGAGGCGAAGGAGCTGTTCGATGTCGCGGAGGCCGACCTCCGACAGGCCATCGCACTGGATCCCGACCAGGCGGGTGCGTGGGACTACCTGAGCCACCTCCTGCTGAACAAGCAGCAGACGGCCGAGGCGAAGATGGCAGCCTCCCGCGCCTACCAGGCAGACGCGTATCTCAAGAATGCGGACATCATTCTGTGGCGGCTCTTCTCCACCTCGTACGATCTCGAGGATGAGCCGGAGGCCGAGCACTGGTGCCGGGAGCTCATCCGCCGGTTTCCGGGGAACCAGCGTGCGATCGAGTGCGGGCTCTGGCACATGACGATGGAGGGCGCCGTCGTGGACGTGGACAGCGCATGGGCGCTGGCCGGGGCCTATACGCGGACCCTCACACCCGATGAGACGGAGTTCTACTCCCGCTGGGCGTGGGCGTCAGGCGAGCGGCTGAACGAGATCCGCACGCTCGGTAACAAAGGGTCCGGACACGCGGGGGAGACAGAGACGGCGATGATGCTGGCGATTCGGCCCGACCTCGTGCAGACGGATCAGCTGGATGCCGACGGAGAACGCGAAGGGATGCGGGTTCCGGGCGTGGCGAGCTACCACAGGTTCGATCAGCGCACGGTCCACGGAGGTGTCGGAGATCCG
>CBDUCC010000539.1:0-2282 GCA_965365555.1 uncultured Myxococcales bacterium
CTTCGGCGGGGTCCGCGCTCAGGAGCAACGCCTCTCCATAGGCGGCGGTCCCGCAGGCGGCGAGCCATTCGCTCGGGGTCGCTGGATCGACGACGGCGAAGCTGCTGGCCCGATCGAGATAGGCCCAGGGAACCATTCCGTCCGCATGAGCGCCCCTCGGTCGCGACCGGCTTATATAAAGGTCGAAGCCCGGGTCGCCCCCAAGCGTTCCGTCGATCATTGGCCGTGGCCAGCCGAGTAGGGCGCGCCGGGTCCGAGCCTCTTCGAAGGCAACGCGCGCGCGCTGCATGGTGTCGTAGCTGGTACCCGGGTCGGCATGGATCGCGAGCAGCCCGGTCACCGAATGTAGGACCTCGGTCGCCTCGCGAGGGCGTTCGACCCGGCGAGGGGCTGCGGTCCGGGGTCCGGTCCAGACCCGCGAAGTCATGGAAATGATCGCCTCGGCCATCTCGTCCGCGCCCAGCGGATCCCCTTCGGCCCCAACACGGGTGGTCGGCAACGCAAAGAGTAGGGCGATGCAGACGAGAATTGATTTCACCCACGGCATTTGACACGATCGGGCAATACCTTCTACATCCAGGCTGGAGGGGGCAATATGCACGACGGCCGTTTCGATCCTAGCGGCTTCTACGAATTCAACTTGACCGGAGGCACCGTGCGAACGCGTGGTGGAGAGCGTGTGGTCATGTTGAGTGAAGGAGTCCTTTCAGCGCTCGTCGAGGCTGCCGCTCGCGATGGCGATCTCACACCCCTGAGGCGACTGGGCGAGCTGCTCGGGGAGCAGGTGCTGGGCGGGCTCGACCGGCCGGCGTCCGTGCTCTCCGCGGAGGCCGTGCTCGGTCACACATCGGCAGTCACTGCACTGTTCGGATGGGGGCGGCTCACCTTCGAACGTTGGGGGCCGGCGCTCGTCGTTGCCCTTCGGGACAAACCAGAGCTCGACGAAGACGAGCTCGGTGCGGCTGCGCTTCTCGGAGGTATGTTCTCCGAGATTTCCCAGCGACAGGTTTCCTGCGTTCCAACGGGTGACTCGAAATTCATCATGGTTGACTTCGAAGTCGCGGAGACTGTTTGGGGTTGGTACAAAGACGGAGCGGACCTGCCCGCCATCGTAGGTATGCTCGACGCGAAGAGGGCTTCATGAGCGAACGCGAAGACAGGCTTCGATCCTTGCTCGACAAGGTGCGCGCCAAGCGTCCGGCCGAGCGCACGACTCGAGCGGCAGAAGCGCTCGACCGCATCCGTACCGCGTCCGGCACCACCGTTGCCGCTTCGGTACCCGAGACGGCGCCACCTGCACCTCCGACCGCAGAGCCGACGGCGGTTCCGAGTGCGTATCCAGCACAGACCGCGCCGGAGCTCGTGCCGGAACCGCCCACCACGCCGGGCATCGATAGCCCGACCCGGTACTCGTCGCAGCCGCCCGAAGTCGAGCGCCCTCTGTCGGCGCAGCCAAGCTCCCGGCGCGTTCGGCCGTCATCCGGATCGGTTCCGACGGCATCCGGATCTCGTCGCCCGGAGCCGATTCGTCCGCAGAGCGTCGCGCCGACCGGGCAGCCAGTCGTATACGCTACGGATCCGCCCGAATTCCCGCGGGCCAAGAGCTTTGGGGAGCTGCTCGAGCTCACCCTGTCGCTTCGGCCCCGTTAGATGCTCCTCGTCGTCGACGTCGGCAATACGCACACCGTGCTCGGCCTCTACGACGGGGACCGGCTCGTTCATGACTTTCGAATCGAGACTGCGAAGGGGCGCACGAGCGACGAGACCCACGTTCTGCTTCTCAACCTACTCGAGCTCGCCGGCGTCCAGCGTTCCGACGTTCGCGCAAGCATTCTCGCCTCGGTGGTTCCGTCATTCAACGATACGGTGATCGACGCGGTCGATCGGGCGTTCGACCATGAGATCATGGTGGTCGGACCAGGCATCAAGACCGGAATGCCGGTCCTCTACGAGAACCCGCGAGAGGTCGGTGCCGATCGAATCGTCAACGCAGTTGCTGCGTACGAGCGAGTTCATGGTTCTGCAATCGTCGTCGACTTCGGCACCGCCACCACCTTCGACTGCATCTCGGACAAGGGCGAGTATCTCGGTGGCTCGATTGCACCCGGCATGCAGATCAGCGCCAGCGCCCTGTTCGCACGCGCCGCCCGGCTTCCGCGGAGCGAGATTGCACGGCCGCCGAAAGCCATCGGGCGAAACACCGTGCACTCGATGCAGTCCGGAATCGTGTTCGGCTACGTCGGGCTCGTCGATGGGCTCGTACGCCGCCTCACCAGCGAAAT
>CBDUCC010000540.1:0-2269 GCA_965365555.1 uncultured Myxococcales bacterium
CGACATCGAAGGCGTAAACGCGGAGCTCGACCAGATGTTCGACGACTACGTCGCTCGGGTCGACAAGCCGGCCGCCGTGGCATTGATGATTGCAGGCGAGCATGTGATCTACGCCATGAGTCGCGCTCTGCTCGAAGAGCCGCGCATGACCGAGGGGATGGACGCAGAGGTGAAGGGTCTGTTCCTGTGGCATGCCGCCGAGGAGATGGAGCATCAGTCGGTCGCGCATGATGTCTACGTCCACCTCTTCGGAGACGGTCCTTCTCATCGCCTCGTCCGAGCGCGCGCGTTTGCCGATGCGGGTCGGCTCCTTCTTGGGAGCCTCACCAGCGTGATGAAGCGCCTCTTGGCAAGCGAGCCCGAGCGAACCGCCGCACAGCGCATGGAATTCTTTCGCTTCATGGCGGTCTCGCCTGGGTACGGACGTCAATTCGGAAGGCAGGCGCTCCGCTATTTCCGGCCGGGGTTCGCGCCGTGGAAAGACGCTGGGGACCTCGAGCTCATTCGTCAAACGCTTGGCTCGGTGTCGCCGACCGCCTGAGGGCGGCCGCGTTGCACCGCCCGACCCGCGTTGAGAGGACGTCATGACGTGGTTGATTGCAAGTCTCTGCGCCATTTCCGGTGCGGCGTCGCCAACAGCGGCGAGTGCAAAGGCGGGAAGCGAAGCGGTGTCCGCGAAGCCTATTGTCATCGCCTACCTCCCCGCATACGTACAGCAACGCGTGCCGGGGCATCAGCATCAGCACAAGCTGCAGGCAACCCCTTATCGACCGACGAGGTCCTCTCGGAGAAAGACCGAGACACTCAGAAAGCCAAAAATGGCCTCATCGCGTCGGCGACAATTGCGGGGATGGGAATCGCCTTTGGTGCCGTTGCGGCCGGAGTCGCAGTCGCTGGGAAGGACTCGACTGATCGGGGGCCAGCGCTCGTCGCCGGGTCCTTTGGCCTTCTCGGTGGCGTGTTCCTGATCGGGGGCACCATCGGCACAGGGATCTGTGGGAGAAGGTTGCGCTTGCCCAACAAAGCGCAGCAAACGCCATGAAGTGGTTGCTTACTTTGATTTTGTGGTTGGTCGCCTTGCCTCTTAGCCCATCGTCATCCCGAGAGGCCAAGAGAAGAGTGTCTTCGATCCTCGCTTGCCGCCCTCAACGCCTTCGGTTCATTCGCCGCGGACCAACGATACGATGACGAACACAAACACGGAGGGGTGGCGGGAGATGAGCCCGCCTGGCAGAAGTTTCTCGAGGAATTTGGCCGTTTCCTCGCGGAGCGACCGCTGCGCGAGCGCTACTTCCGCGCGACAATCACATTGCTGACAAGCTCACCGAGGTGCGGTTTCCCACGGCTCAGCTCGGCGGCGCGCGCAGAAAGCTCGTCGGTGAACCGGTTGAAGAGCGACTCGGCCAGCTCTCGCAAGTGCGGCCCGATCGGCGTCGCCAACGCGAGCTCGATCGCGCTATTGGGGCCGCCATCGCAGGTCATGAGCGCTTCGTGCCGCTGGAGCTCGACCGATTCGAACCCCGCATCCTCGAAGTGCGCTTGGAGCTCGTCTTCGGGCATGTGGTCGAACGGCCTGCGCATCACGTTCGCCAGCTCGGTCTCACCGATCGCATCGAGCGCACCGCAGATCGCGCCAAAGGCCTTGCATTCGCTCACCGAGCACCAAGTCGACACCAACGCAACGCCCTCGTCACGGAGCACACGCAGGATCTCGACCGCGCTCTGCGCGCGATCCGGAAAGAACTGAAACCCCTGCTGGCAAATCACGGCGTCCACCGCGCCCCCTTCGAGCTCGAGCGGGTGCGCTGGCGATTGCACGAATCGAATGCGCCCTCCCGCGGCCTTGCAGTGGTTCTTGGCGAGCTCGAGCATGTGAGGGTTGATGTCCGCCGCGATCACCTGCCCGTCCGAGCCAACACGATCGGCAAGCAAACGCGCCACGACCCCGGTGCCAGTCGCCAAGTCCAACACCGTCCGTCCGTCCCAGGGTCCGTGCTCGTCGAGAAGCCGCTGCCCCCACGGACGAAAGATCAACGGCACCAGAACGTCGTCGTAGCTCCGTGCAACGGCGCCTTTCCCGAAATCAAAATGAGGGGGTGTAGTCATGATGCGGGCTCACATACGTCGGCGGTTGGATTTCGTTTCGGTTGGAGGCTCACGAGTGCGACGCTATCAGGTGTTTGCCCCTTAGCCCTTGGGGATCATTCTGAGGACGGAATTCGGGGTACGCGATGCTATGTCGCCTGGGACGCGAAGCTGACAGGGCGTT
>CBDUCC010000541.1:0-2250 GCA_965365555.1 uncultured Myxococcales bacterium
CGCTGGGCGAACCTGAATTGCCCTCGAAGGCGATGCCGTAGCCGGTGATGCCGGTACCGTCGTGATGCTGACCTCGTCGGACACCGGTGCCGTGGGTGGGGACCACACGCATCCGGTGACACTGAGCTGCAACCCCTAGCGAGAGGCTAGGTCAGCGAGTCGACGCGCAAGCGTGTGAGCTTGAGCTTGCAGATGTGCCAGCGGCCGTTCTCTTTTCGATACTCCTCGTGGTAGTGACCGTAGCCGCGGATTCCGCGGCCGGGCTTGAACTCGACGTAGTCGAACATCGCCCAGACCCCGCGTGCTTCGGTCGGGCTGAGGAGCTCGATTTCGGGCATGTGGCCGTGGTGCACCGTGGTTGCCTTGCCGACGGCCTTGCGGATGAAGTCGACGACATCGGCTCGCCCACGAATGAAATCGCCCGGCGCATGCTTGTCGTGAGAGACGTCGACGACGACGTCGTCACTGAACACCTGCGAAAATGGAAGCCACTCCTTGGTATCCATCAACCGGAAGTAGCGCGCCTTCAACTGTTTGATGGCCTCGACCTGCACCCACTGCTCGGCCGCGGAAAGCCCGAGCTCTTCTGATTCGATCATGCCGGCAGTATCCGACAGGTCGACTCGTCCGCCAATCCTCGCTGAGGGCAATCGAGCGAGGCGATGCGAACGTCGAGATCGATGGCGAAGAGGGTGCCGGAGCGTCACCAACCTCGACGCGCTGCCCACGAACGCATGCCGCACCCGGGACAGACGACCCCTATAGCAACCTAGGGCGGGAGCACTACGGTCGGGATAGTTCGAAGACCGCGACTTTGGCCTCGAGAAGCCCAGCCACATAGACATGCGCGGCATCCGGGCTGAGAGCACTGCGGACCGCCGTCTCGAGCCCGTCCACGCAGTCCACGCCGTCTACCCTCACCTCTTGGAGGTCGAGCAGCCCTGTCGCAGCGTCGCGGCTGAAGACCGAAAGGGCATCGGCCATGACGCCAGTGACCATCACGAGACTGCCATCGGGCGGAAGTGACACCGAGGACGGCTGCCGCAGCGCATCGATGCCACCGATGCCACCGAATAGGACCTCCGAGAATTCAAGCTCACCGGTTGCGGTGTCTCGGTCGAAGGTCACGAGAGCGTTCTCACCTCCGCCGAACGCGTGGGCGATGCTGACCGCATATAGCTGCGCGCCATCCGGACTGACCGTCGCTTCGGTTGCTCCATCGAGGCCGTCCACGGCACCCACGCCGTCGACGTACGCCTTCACGAAACCCAGTGCGCCGGTCGCCGCATTCCGTTCGAAGACCACCAGAGCATCATCTCGAAAAGCGGTGGTGTATACGTAGGCGCCATCGGGACTGAGGGTCACGCTCGAGACTCCGTCGAGCCCGGCGACGCCGTCGATGTCGTCGGTGACGGCCTCGACGAAGCTCAGTGCCCCCGTCGCGGCGTCGCGACGAAACAGTGAAACGCGCCCTGGCACGGGAGGTGTGCTGCTGTCTCGGCCCGGTGAAGCCACGTAGACGTGAGCGCCGTCCGGACTGAGGGCCGACTCATGGGCCGCTTCGAGACCTCGAACGCCGGCCAGGCCTTCGAACTCGGCTTCGACGAACGTGAGCATACCGGTGTCGGCATCTCTCGAAAAAACCGCGATCGCGCTTTCGCGGGCGCTGGTCGCGTACAGATGGGCGCCGTCGGGGCTCAAGGTCACGGAGCTCGCGGTAGCGAGTCCATCGGCGCCGTCCATGTCATCGAGGACGGTCTGAATGTGGCTGAGCGCACCGGTACCGAAATCACGCTCAAACGCGACCAATGCATCGCCGTTGCCCGCGGTGACGTAGACGTGCGCCCCATCTGGGCTCACCGCCACCGCACTCGCCTGGACGTTGGTCAGCGCAGGCATGGACACGGCCTCGACGAAGTTCAACAGACCTGGCGAGGAGCAAGGAGCCGTCTTCACCGTGATCATCACGTCGTCCGTTGCAGTGGCGCCTTGATCATCCTCGACCGCAAGCGTCACCCGGTGTCCTCCGACTGCGAACGAGACAGAAGCCGTTTCGCCAGAGGCGATCTCGACGCCGTCCTCCGACCAGCTCCAGTCCACGATCATGCCGTCCGGATCGAAGCTCGCAGATCCATCGAGCACGACGTCCTCAGAGCCGCTCTCGTCCACATCCGTCACCGTTTGATCCCTGCCGGCGTCAGCGACCGGAGGTAGCGCAGTCCCACCGACACCTCCTTGGCCACCGGAGCC
>CBDUCC010000542.1:0-2246 GCA_965365555.1 uncultured Myxococcales bacterium
CGTCGCACACGAGCGCTTCTCGACCCTATTCGACCTTCGATATCGGAAGGTCGTGCGGGCAGACCGCGGCGAGGACGGTCGGGGCAAGGACCAATTCGGCAAGGCCGGCGCGGACATACGAATCGAAGTTCCAGTCGGCACGCAGGTCTTCGATGACGAGAGCGACGAGCTCCTCGCGGACCTTCGAGAGTCAGGGACCGAGCTGGTCGTGGCGCAGGGCGGCCGGGGCGGCCGCGGCAACATCAAGTTCGCCACCCCGTACGACCGCGCGCCGCGACGCTCCGAGCCCGGCAAGCTCGGAGAACGCAAAAAGATCCGATTGGTCCTGAAGCTGCTGGCCGACGTGGGCATCGTGGGCTTCCCCAATGTCGGAAAGAGCACCTTCATCGCGACGGTTTCGCGGGCGCGCCCGAAGGTGGCGGACTACCCGTTCACGACCTTGGTTCCGAACCTCGGAGTGGTGTCGCTCGGAGTCGACCGCCAGTTCGTCATCGCGGACATTCCGGGAATCATCGAAGGGGCCTCGGAGGGCGCCGGTCTCGGCCTCCGTTTTCTCAAGCACGTCGAGCGGACCCGGGTGCTGCTGCACATGCTGAGCGTCGACCCCGACCCGGCGCGAGACCCGCTGAGCGACTTCGAGCAGCTCATGACCGAGCTCCACCGCTTTGACGCGAGCCTCCTCGAGCGACCGATGCTGATCGCGGTCAGCAAGTGCGACCTCCCGGAGGCCCGGGCGGCGTCCGAGGAAGTCCGCGCAGCGCTGGAGCCCAAAGGGCTTGCGGTCTTCCCGATCAGCTCCGCCACCGGCGAGGGCATCCCAGCGCTGCTCGAAGCCCTCGAGGCTACTCTTCGACGCCCAAGCGACGACTGAGCCGCGCGTGCGCCCAGGCGGCCGCGTCACGGACGACCTCCGACGGGTCGCCTGCGCGGACCTCGTCCAGCACTGGAAGATGCCGTGACTCACCGCGATTCCCAAGCACCAACGCGGCGTTACGGGCCAAACCTTCTCGCCTGGCACGCTTCAGCGCGGAGCCCTCGGCCCAGGCGGAGAAGCGTGCCTCATCCATCCGAAGGAAGTCGGAGGCCTCGAGCTCGTTCCAGCGCCGGCCGGGCTCGAACGCCTCCATCCCGGCATCCTGGCGAGCGCTCTGGTTGTACGGGCAGACATCCTGGCAAACGTCACAGCCAAACATCCATTCGCCGATACCGTCGCGGTACGCCTCGGGAATCGGGCCCCTGTGCTCGATCGTCAGGTAGGAGATGCACCTGCGGGCATCGAGGGTCCGCGCGTCGAGGAACGCGCGCGTCGGGCAGGCAGTGAGACAGAGGCTGCAGTCGCCGCAGCGGCGCTCCATCGGCGCATCAGGCGCGAGCGGAGCAGCGGTCACGATGCAGGCGAGCAAGACGTGCGAGCCGAGACCCGGCACGATCAGGCAGCAGTTCTTTCCGACGAAACCGACTCCGGCACGCTCGGCCCAGGCACGTTCAAACACCGGTTTGGAGTCGACCGCCACGCGGGACGGATA
Source organism: uncultured Myxococcales bacterium (assembly GCA_965365555.1). Lineage (GTDB taxonomy): Bacteria > Myxococcota_A > Polyangia > Polyangiales > Houyiibacteriaceae > SG8-38. The sequence goes on from CBDUCC010000542.1 coordinate 1,527, forward strand.
GCCCTCATCCGTCAAGAGCTTGGACAGGCGTCGAGCCTTCTTGGTCAGCACATTGTGATAATCGCGACCGTGTGCATACTTCGCGACTCGCGCCGGTGCCGGTCCCGCGAAGGCGGTTCGTCGGCGGTACGGCGCAACGAGCACGACGACGCTGCGAGCGCCTGCGAGCATCTTCGGATGTCGGGGATCTTTTCGAACCTCGGCCGTTCGCTCCATCCAACCCATCCCCCCTTGCCGCCCCGCAGCCAGCCAGGCGTCGAGATGCTCCGACTCCTCGTCGAGACGTCGCGCCTGTGCAACGCCGACCCGCGCGAATCCCTCCGCCGAGCCTGCCGTTCGCAATCGCTCGGTGAGATCGGCATCGAAGCTCATCCGAGCCCGGCGCCGGGCGGCGCGGGTGGCGCCTTGGGCTTTTCTTCCTCTTGGCCTCGCGGCTGCGCCGGCGGTGACTTCTCAGGCGGTGACTTGGGCTCCGGGGGATCGCGCGACTCTTCGCCCCGCGTCCGCCACGATGGCTGCGCACCGGAGGGGACCACGGTCTCCCAGTCGGGCGCATCGCTCGGCCCCTGCGGCCGGGTCCCGCGTGGGTTCGGAAGGATGTAAGGCTCGGCGTTGAACGTGCCGCACTGGCGCTGGTTTCGGTAGAACCCCCAGTGAAAGTACACGCGACCGTCTCCGCTCAGGATGGACGATGGCGGGGGCGGGTACGGCTGTCCACGC
>CBDUCC010000543.1:0-2236 GCA_965365555.1 uncultured Myxococcales bacterium
GACCCGACGTTCACTCACCGATTCGAAGACGAGGCTGAATTCGTAACTCTCGAGGTAGCGAAGGCCGCCGTGAATCAACTTGCTCGATCGCGAGCTGGTTCCGTAGGCGATGTCGTTTTGCTCGAACAGGGCCACCCGAAGCCCGCGACGAGCTGCGTCCCTGGCAATGCCGGCCCCCGTGATGCCGCCGCCGATGACGATGATGTCGACTTCGTCCGGGATCTGCTCCCACATCTGCTCGCGTGTTGGCATCAGCTAGCTCCGAGGATGTTCTGCTGTTCGAGGTAACGGATCACCTGCTCCGCCGCCTCGTCGATGCTGAGGTTCGCGGTCTCCAAGTGGACCTCCGGTTGCTGCGGCGCTTCATACGGTGCGTCGAGCCCCGTGAAGTTCGCGATCTCTCCGGCACGCGCCTTCTTGTAGAGGCCCTTAGGGTCCCGCGCCTCGCAGATCTCGAGCGGAGTGTCGACGAACACCTCGATGAACTCGCCCTCGGGCATCAAGCCGCGGATCCGGTCACGGTCCTTTCGATACGGCGAGATGAATGCGGACACGACGAGTGCGCCAGCATCGGCAAAGAGCTTCGCCACCTCGCCGATGCGTCGAATGTTCTCCACGCGCTCCTGCGCAGTGAATCCGAGGTCGCTGTTCAGGCCGTGTCGCACGTTGTCTCCATCGAGCACGTAGGCGAACGCCCCGCGCTCGATCAACATGCGCTCGACGCGATGCCCGATGGTGCTCTTGCCCGAGCCGCTCAAGCCCGTAAACCAGAGCACGGCGCCGCGGTGTCCATGCGCTGCGGTCCGTGTCTCTTTGTCGACCTCGCCGATGTGCCAGGTGAGGTTGTCTGCTTTCGGGCCGTCCATGGGCGTCAACATAGCCTCGCGCGGTGACGCGGCAACCTACCCTGCAAGCGCTTGAGCCAGCGCCTCGACAGTGAGGGGTGAGGAACCTTCGGCCTTGTTGTTGACCAGCACGTAGCACTCGATGTCGCGCTCGAGCGCCTGACGGACGAGTCGGACCAAGTCCTGGCGCATTCGCGGTTGCGGGTCCACGAGCCGGTCGAACGGAGCGTAGGCTTCCTTCAGATCGGCATACCGCTGGCCGGGAGGTAGGAGGAGCCGAGTGACGAGAGGAGTCGCTCCGAACAGTCCCTCGATGCGCATCTGTTCGCCGAGCCCCGGCATCCGCGACCAATAATTGAAGACATGGGAGGCTCCGTGGTCCGCCAGCGTTCGCGCGTAGCCAGGGGTGAGTAGCTTGCGATCGCGTAGCTCGACGGCGAATGGGAAGTCCCTGGGAACGGCGTCCAGAAAGGCAGCGATCTTCTCGTTGAACCAGTCAGGGTCGAGCGGGAACGGCGAGGGAGCGATTTCGACGATCCAGGGTCCCATGTGGCGAGCGAAGGCGTGGGCGACCGGCGCGTGGACGGCTTCGGCAAAGAGGGTTGGGTCGAGGAAGTCCGGGTTCTTCGCGCCGGCCTTTGCGCCGTACCGCGGGTGGCGCGGGAACCCGGGCATCGTCACCTGCTGCCAGACTTTCATCGCGGCGCGGAAATCACTTGGAAGCTGTGCCGCGTAGCCCGCGAGGTCGTCCGCAGGCACCGGCGTGTAGTACCCGCGGTCGATGCCGACGGTTCGCATCAAGGGGTGGGAAGCGTATTCGCCGAGCGAGTTTCGAAGGAAGGCGCGCTGGTTCGGATAGCGGCGGTGATAGACGAGTCCCGCCCAGCCGGGAAACGTCCAGCTGGAGGTGCCCAACCGAAGCTTTTCGGGAAGCCGTGCTCCCAACGCTTCGAGGGAACGGCGTTTGTGTTCTGCCGGATGGGTCTCGCTGGCATCCGGGCGATCGAAAAGGCCGAGCTGCGGATCGTCGGTGCCGAAGAGAGGACTCTTATCGCGGCGTGACCTGCTCATTTCGAGTTGTATCGGCGCACCGCGATGTTGTGTTGCCGCAGCGTCTTGCTGAAGTGGTGCCGGCCGCTGCCCCGGGCAACGAAATAGAAGTAGTCGTGTTTCTCCGGCTTGATGACGGCGGCAATGGTCGCCTTGCCCGGATTGCTGATCGGACCGGGAGGAAGCCCCGAGTGCCGGTACGTGTTGTACGGGTTCTCCGAGTCGTCGAGCATCGCGCGGGTGGTACGGCCGTCAAAGTCGGCGCATGACTGCGCAGCCTCGGGCTCGGCCAAACAGCCGTATTGCACGGTAGGATCCGCCTGAAGCCGTCGCCCGAGCGC
>CBDUCC010000544.1:0-2230 GCA_965365555.1 uncultured Myxococcales bacterium
AAGCGTTGGTCACCAAGGTCGATGAGCGGTCAGGACCTGGCCCGGGACGAGCTGGCGAGCCCCGAGCTTGCCGCCGAACACTATCAGGCGCTCCTGGCAGTGGACCGGGACGACCTCGACGCGCTCCGAGCGCTGGCTGAGATTCGGGCCTCGCAATCGCGATGGAACGAGGTCGTCGGGTTGCTTGAGCGCCAGCTGGACGTTGCCCCGGACGATCAGCGCGCCGACATCGCGCGTTCGATGGGAGCCACCTACCGCGACCACTTGGGCGACGCCCGCGCGGCCATCGCAGCGTACGAGACCGCGCTTGAGATCGACGAGGATGACCGCGAGACGATGGACGCGCTCGAGACGCTCTACCGCGATCAGGACCGCCTCGAAGCGCTGCGGACGCTGCTCGAGTGTCGGGCCGGGGGCGCCGACGATTCGGAGCGGTCCGCGATTCAACTCCGGCTGGCTCGCCTCTGCGAGGAGGCCTTTAGAGACCCGTCGGCCGCCATCGGCATCTTGCGCGAGGTGCTCGACAGCGACCCGGACCATCTGGCTGCCTACACCGATCTCGAACGCCTTTTCGAGGCGACGGAAGCCTGGGACGATCTCATCGCTCTCATTCTCTCGAGGGTCGCGGAAGCCTCCGATGCGGGCCAGCGCGAGATGCTTCAGCACGTCGCCGAGGTGCACGATCGCAAGCGCGGAGACGCCGAGGCTGCGATTCGAGTGTACGAGCGGATACAGAGCGAGTTGGGACCGGACGACGCCACGCTCCGTGCGCTGGCCGACCTCTACGAACGCGAGAGCCGGTGGACGAGGGTTGCCGATGTCCTGGAGCGTCTGTCGAGCCGACTCCAGGCCCCAGAAGCGGTCGACCTTTGTCATCGAGTGATCGATCTCTACGAGCAAGAGGTGGGCGATGAGGAGCAAGCGGGAAGGGCACTTCGCGCCGCGTACGAGCGCTTTCCGAGCGACGAGCGCACCCGGAAGCGCGTCGTGGCGCATCACGAGGCTCGAAACGAGTACGAAGCGCTGGCGCGCGTACTCGACGACGAGCTCGAGTTCACCTCGAGCGACGCCGATCGCGTCGCGCTCCTTCGCCGCATATCCGACATCCATCGAGACCGGCTCGCTGACCCGGGCACCGCGGCAAACTATCTCGAGCGCGCGGTAGAGCTCGACGGCTCCGATAGAGGGGCGCTCGTTCCACTCTGTGACCTCTACGTGGCCGCGGGCCGCGAGGCCGACGCCGTGCCACTTCTTCAACAGATCATCGAGAGCTTCGGCAAGCGGCGCAGCAAGGAGCTTGCCGCGTACCACCATCGCCTCGGTCAGGCGCTTGCCGGGATGGGTGATTCGGCCGGCGCGCTTCAAGCGTACGATGCCGCGTTCAAGATCGACCTCACCAACGTCGCGATCCTTCGTGACCTCGGGAAGCTCACGCACCAAAGTGGCGACCTCGATCGTGCCCAGAAGAGCTTCCGGGCGCTTCTGCTGCAGCGCTTGGAACCGGACTCCGGGATTCAGAAAGCCGATGTGTACTACTACCTCGGCGACATCGCGGCGAAGCAAGACGACCCTCGCAAGGCAATCACGATGCTCGAGCGAGCGCTTGCAGAGGATCGCGGGCACGCGCAGGCTTCAGAGCTGTTAGCCAAGCTCAAAGGTTGAGGCATGCCCACAGGAATGGTGTCCATCGATGGCCGCATCGTCGACAGCGGCGACGCGCAGGTGTCGGTCTTCGATCGCGGCTTTCTCTATGGAGACAGCGTGTTCGAAGTCTACCGTACGTACGGCGGTGCGCCGTTTGCCGAAAAGGCGCACCTCGAGCGACTTGCGCGCTCCGCCGAACGCTTGATGATCCCGATGCCCGTCTCTCTCGATACCCTCTCGTCCGAGGTTCGAGCCACACTCGACGCCGCCGGGGAGGGTGAGTGGTACGTGCGCGTCGTCATCACCCGTGGCAGCGGTCCGCTCACCTACGACCCGTCGACGGCGACCACACCGCTCCGCGTGGTCATCGTCGCGCCGCTCACGCTGCCGCCGGCCGAGTATTACGCGCGAGGCGTAGCGGTCGTGCTCTTGAATGCATCGCGACCCACGGACGACGCCCGTGCGGCGGGGGCCAAGGCCTCCAACTACCTCGCCAACCTCTTGGCGGTCCACGAGGCGAAGGAAAGGGGTGCGCAAGAGGCCCTTGTGCTCTGCAAGGACGGGCAGATCCTCGAAGGGGCTTCCA